>DXYB01000001.1 GCA_019416065.1 Acidaminococcus sp.
TTCATTAGCGTTTGGGTCCAAAATGGTTCACTTTTATATTAGCGTTTACAAAGCAATAAAAGGAACAGGGGCACAAACCATTTCCACCACTTGTCCACTTTAACCCCAGCAATGGCAGAGCAGACCGGCGCAAACGCTGTAGGCCATAAAATATTGGACAATCCATCCCCGTACTGAAAGCATAGAACAGCCAGCTGCCTTGGTAAATGGAGTAAGTCTGCCAGCGGTGCCATAATCGGCATGCTCACCACTGCCTGTCCACTACCCGAAGGAATCAGGAAGTTTAATAAAGTCTGCACCAACAGCATGCATTCAGCGGACAGAACCGGTGGCAAAGAAGCCAGCGGCAAGGACATGCCATAGACAAAGGTATCAATCACTTTGCCCTGTTGCATGACCATCAGCACCCCGCGCGCAAAACCAATCATCATACAAGCCATGGCAATATCTTCAAAACTTTTGGTCAAGCGCCGGGCAATCTCATTAGGGCTCCAACCAATAATCACTGCGGATAAAAGTCCCATAATCATAAATAGCGCGGACAATTCCTTAAAATACCAGCCATAGGTTTTAGTGCCATAAACAAGGATACCGATCCCCGTTGCCAGTACCAGCAGCACCAGTTTTTCTCGGAATCCAAAACGGTGTTGCTCCACGTCTGCCCGATTGATAGCAAAGTCATTGGGATCTCTATAGACCAAGCTTTTCGTAGGATCTTTTTCAATTTTTAAAGCATAGCGAATCGTGTAAATAGAGGCCACTACGATCAAGCAAAGATGGCAAAAAATCCGATACCCCGCCCCACTCATGATGGGAAGCCCGGCAATACTCTGCGCCGTCCCCACCGTAAAAGGATTCATAAAAGCGCCCGAATACCCAATAGCTGCCGCCAGCGAAACAATTGCCATGCCTACAAGGGCATCATAGCCTAGCGCAATGGAGATCCCTACGAAAATGGGAATAAAAGGAAATGTTTCTTCAAACACACCAATCGTGGAAGAGGCAAAGCCAATGAGCGTGATGAAAATCGGAATGATGGCTACCTTGGTCTTGCCTTTAAAAACTTTTAATAGACCGGCTACCAAGCCGTCAAAGGCACCCGTACCAATGATCAGACCGATAAATGCATAGGCCACAAAGGTAAACATGGTGACCGGCGCTGCATTGCAAAGCCCATCATAGATACACTTAAACATACCAAAAATCCCAATGGGATTCCCTTCTACCAAATGAAAGGTACCGGGAACCACCAGTTTTTGCCCAGTGGCATTAGTTACACGGTCAAATTCTCCTGCAGGTAAGATCCAGGTTAGCACAGCACACACCACGATCACGCCGAACAGCAGGACGTAAATATGGGGCAGTACAAACCGGGATCTCTTTTCTTCTGCTTTCACTTCTGCCATTTTCATCCTCCCCTTTTACTCCAGTTCTCCAGCGCAGCTTGTTGATTGCTTTCACTGCTCCATCGAATTAAAGAATTAAGATGAATTTATCATACACCTATTTGCACAAAAATACAATAAAATTTGTGGAGATCCCGGTAAAATTCTGTATTCGCCACTAGAATACCGATAAAATATACAATTCCAATATAATAGCAAGGCTCTTGACAATTTGCCTATGCTAATCATCAAGAGCCTATATAATTTTTACAACTCTACCCGTCTTCCTTCTTCTGCCGCCAAATACGCGGCATACATCACCTTAATAGTTTCATAAGCCAGGTCAAAGCCAGACGCAGCATCACGGTTCTCCGCCACCGCTTCCATAAAGTCCTGGAGCTCACCGGTATAGCCCCGGATGATTTCATCGGACACAAAGGCTTTGTTCCAACCCAGTTTTTTCGGAAGCATTTCCGAGATTTCCACGTCCTCCATCCCATCTTCGTCCAAAAGATAGGTATTTAACAAATCCGTGGGGGTGATGTTGCACATCAGGGCACTATCATTGCTATATACTTCAATATAGTTCTTGGTTCCACCCAGCACCGTATCCGAGGCAATGGTCATGCACTTGGTGCCATCGGAGAAGGTGAGAATAATGGTTCCAAAATCTTCCACGTCTTCCGGACGGGCGGCAATGTGCCGATGTTCGTATTCGTTCAGGCAGCGGGTAGCTGTGCCGCAATCTGCCGTCACGCTTTTGACCGTAATCACCTCTCCCCTAGCTTTGGCTTCCTGTTGTTTGAGCCACAGCATCCCGGACAGAGGATGGGTGCCGGTACGAATCAGGGTACCACCGCCGGTGCCGCTCCACTTACCAGCCAAGGGAGAGCTGGAGCCTTTTAAACTTTCTTCCCCTTTCATAAAGAGGACTTTGCTCTTTTTTGCCCGTAAAATTTCGGCTGCCTTTTGTACCGGAGTTGCATATACAAAATTCTCCGCATAGAAAAATTTTCGATCCGTTCCAGCCATCACTTCTTTCAGCTCTTCCATGGAGCGGAGGACTTCCTGGTACATTTTGGCCTTAGGGGTTTTGCCCACTTGTTCTTCTCCCTTTTTACCGAAATAGCCAGTCAGTGGTTTTTCGCAAATAACATGCTTGCCAGCTTTTAACGCCTTTACAGCCATCGCCACATGATTAAACGGCGGTGTCACAATATCTACCACATCAATTTCCGGATCCGCCAGCATTTTGTCATAGTCCGTTTCAATTTGTTCGTACCCATAGGCATCTTTTACCTTTTGTGCCAGATCGGCTTTGATATCACAAATGGTTTTCAGCCGTACATTCACGCCGTTTACCTTAGCATACCCGTTTCCATGGAGGTGAGCTGCATAGCCGGCCCCAAGGGTTCCCACAACCACAGTCTTTTTCTCATTGATCATGATAACTTCCTCCTCCGTTATGGATATTTCCATACTTTTCTTATAGTTTAAGTATAGCTTTCGTAGTATAATAAATCAAATATTAAAAAACTATATTTTTATAGTTTTAAACTATTTTAATATATGGAGGGCGTTATGACACTGAATCAACTCTTGTACTTTAACACCTTGGCAGATTGTAAAAATATGGGGCAGGCAGCAGAAAAACTTTTTATCTCCCAACCCAGCCTCAGTGTTTCCCTGGCTAAGTTGGAAAAAGAACTGGGAATTTCTTTGTTTTCCCGTAAAGGGCACCGGATGGAACTCACTACAGACGGAGAGGCCTTCTGGGAACATGTGAAAAAAATACTGAAAGAGCTGGAAGAAACGAAAATCCATATGCGCCGCCTGGCAGAAAACAGGGAAACCATGATACGTCTCGGGTGTATTACACCGCTTTTGCGCCATTATTTCCCAGAAAGAATGCGGGCCTTTTTGCAAAAGCCAGAAAACAGCCATATCCGTTTTGAATTTTCCACTGCCAATACCGCCGAACTAATCCGCCGCTTAAAAAATGGTTTGTTTGATTTTTTGCTTTGCTCCAAAAGCGGCGATGAAGAGGTAGAGCAAGTTCCCCTGATCTCCCAACCACTGGTATTCATTGCTCCCAAAGCAAACTCTCTTAAAGCTCCTCTTACCTGGGAAACTTTGGTAACGCAGTCTCTCATTGGTTATGAAGAACATTCCGTAATGGATGAAATGCTACAAGAAGTGGCTAGCAGCCACAACAGTTCACTTACCTTTAGTTATCGAGCGCCTACGGAAGATGCGATTGCTTCCCTAGTAGAACACGGATTTGGCTGTGCTTTGATTCCTTGGTCGGATGTCATTATGGAAACCTATCAAATCCAGCGTATCCCCCTGCCCGGCGGCAGCATTACCCGGCATATGTATTTAACAACTCTGAAAGGAGAACACTGTCAAGGGGCTGCCAAACGCTTTATCCATTTTTTACAATGTAGCAACAAAAAGCCATAATAGCAGAAAGACACAGACCGCTCTAGCCTGTGTCTTCTTTTTTGTAGTTAGGCAACCCCTGGAAAAGAGCTGACGTATTTGATGCGGATATCGGGAAAGCTTGTTACAAATTGAATGGTAAAATCTTCTCCATATTCCACAAATTGCCATTCCCCAATGTCATTAGGGAAATGATCCACGACCTTGACGTTCAGGTCAGGAAAACTTGTTACCACCTGCACCCGGATGTCCGGGTTAAACTCCACGACCCGCACTTTTCCAGCCAAGCGGATGCCCTTATACGTACCAGTATTTGAAATAGCAGAAGACGCCAGCGCCGTACCCATGAGAAAAAGCAGGCTCAAGCAGATAAATACAATCCCCCAGCCCCATCGCTTTTTCATGTCCCCACGCTCCCTTCTTTTTGCTCTTCTCTTATTATAGCAAAATGGGTTCTGTCATTTCAAATTGTCTGGCAAGTTATGATAGGTATGAGTAATGGGCACCCATTGCCGCTGCGGAAAAAATAGAGAAAAGACCGCTATGAGGGATAATAAAATACAATACAATCCCCCCGTTACAATCCCCGACCACATCTTTTTAAAAGATAAATGGCCCAGCTGCGTGGCCCAGGAGGCAATCGCAAGGCTCATAGTATACAGCATCCCCCACCACAGGATATCTTTCAGGTGAAAAAGTGCTTGCCCGCTAAGGGCATTATACAAAAGCCAGCCGGCACTGATAAGCAGGTAAAACCCAAACGTAACGCATAAAAGCGTAGGCACAAAATTATCTATCAGCCGGGCATCCGGTGTATGAAGAAAGTGCCGAATCCACGGTCTCCAATAGATGCGCGCAATTTGAAAATGCCCTGTAAACCAACGGCGAAACTGACGAACAAGGGTAGAAAAATTCTCTGGTTGCTCGTCATAAAAGAGAGCTTTTTCTTGATAGGTAGCAAAAATTCCTTTGAAATTCTGCTGCATGGAAAATTCCATATCTTCCACCATGGTTTGTGTCGGCCACTGCCCATTGTCCAAAAGATCTAATGAAAAGCCAAACCCTGTACCGGAAATAATCGCCGGTCGTCCCAAATTGGCATTAGGTTGGCATAAAAACACATCCACACATATCCAGTACAGGCTGTACCAGCGTGTAAGTAATGTATCGTATGGATTAAGAGGACGCCGGTTCCCCATCACTAGTTTTTCCCCTTGCCGGAAACTTTCATCCATGGAAGCCAAAAAGCCGGGACTAGCAACATTATCCGCATCAAAAATGATCAAGTGGGAAAAGCTATTCCCATATTGCGTCACGATGCGAGAAATCCCCCAGCGCAATACAGCCCCTTTGCCGCTGCGAGGGCCATCGTCCCTGCGCCATACCGTAACACAAGAAAATTGCGCCCCTATGGCTGCCGTTTGGTCCTCACAATGGTCTGCCAATAGGAATACATGGAACAACTTCCGGTCATAGTGTTGCTGCTCCAAGCTTTGCAACAATTTTCCCACTACCTGCCCCTCATTATGGGCACAAACAACAATAGCAAAGCGGCACGAATCCCCTGTAGCACTTTTTTCCGTCTTGCATCGTCCCATACCGCGCAAGATAGTACAAGCTGCCCATGCAAAGGTGGTAAACAAGATCACCTGGATGACCAGCGTCAGTTCATACATAGGACACCGCCTTATATTGCCGTCATAATTACAAGGATAATGGAATAAACACCCATTACATATTCCACTACGGTCAAATCAAATTCATGGGGGAAAAGAAGCGCTAGTCCGCTCCCCACCATGCCTCCCATAAGGGTAATCTGGAGCATGGCAACAGCCATTCTACGAGTGGTCGTCTTCGTATCCTGGATTTTATCGTAAAGCGCTTCGCCCCGCCCTTCCAACATAAAAATAGCCGTTTTATTATAAAGCAGTAAACCGCCTAAAATAGTACAAACAAGAGCTCCTAATAGCATCGGCAAATAAGAGGCAGAAAAAGGCACCACATGGTACAAATCCCCTCCCACGGCAGGCAGTACGGCTAGGGGGATCGCTCCCACCAAGCCTAAAATCAGAAACATGGTGCCGGTCCGTACATCTTCCACATATAGATGGGGCTCTCTACTGCTTTTCATTCCCTGCCAAATTCGAAACGGAAGGTAACAGGAAAGCAAAGCCGCCAAACACTCCACAGGAATCAGTTTCGGATTACCCTGCAAGACAAACATGCCGAGCGCCGACCCAAAAGCTGCAGACAATGCCCCTGTACGTCCAAACAAAAGCCCGTAAGGCATGGTCAATATACCCGTCAGACGAAACCCACTCAACTGTGGTACCACTTCATGAAAACGGGATAAACAAAACACAATAGCATAGAGCAGTGTCAGCCCCATCCCAGTTTTAATTCGCTCTTTCAGCATCTTCCGGTCATTCCTCTGTTTTATTATGTTGCTGCAGTGCCAGCCACAACGCCCCAATGGTCCGATGCAGCACCGGATGCACAAATAACGGGGCAATATCATTCAACGGTTGAAGAACAAAGCTCCGGTTCTCCAAATCCGGGTGAGGCAGTACAAGATCTTTTGTGGTCAGTACTTGATCCCCCAAGAATAAAAGGTCCAAATCTATATTGCGTTCGCCCCAGTGCCGCAGCCGTTTTCTCCCCATCTGCTGCTCAATCCCCAAAAGCAGATGCAACAGGCCTTCTGCATCTCCATTCCACGCGACTTCCGCAGCCGCGTTTAAAAAATCCGGCTGGTCGGTAACACCATAGGGAGCTGTACTATAGAACGGAGAAACTTTTTGCACCCGGATACCGGCATTTTCCATAAGGCGGAGGGCCCGGCGAAGATTTTGCTCTTTATCCCCCAAATTGCTCCCTAACGCCACATACCCTACCGTCATTTTCCGATGGCCTCCAGCATCCGAAGGAGACGAACATTTTCTTTCACATCGTGTACCCGTACCAATTGCGCCCCTCCGTAAAAGGCCGCCGCCGAAAGGGCCATGGTGCCTTCCAGTCGTTCTTCCGCTGGCAGATCCCCCAGTACTTTGCCGATAAATCCCTTGCGGGATCCAGCCAGCAGTACAGGGATTCCGTGCGCCGTCATAAGAGGAAGATCCCGGCACAGTGCTAAATTTTGTTCTTTATTTTTGGCAAATCCCAGCCCCGGGTCGAGAATAAGCTGCTCTCTGGTAAACCCTTTTTGAATAAATTCTCTGGCACGCTCCAAAAGATAGACCGTTACATCTTCTGCTACGTTTTTGTAGACCTGATTTTCCGGGTTGGTCATAGTTTGCGGCGTCCCCCGCATATGCATCAAGATCACCGGCGCATGAAAAGCAGCGGCAACCGCCAGCATTTTGGGATCCCCTTCCCCTGCTGTAATATCGTTAATGATATCTGCACCACTGGTCAGTGCTGCTTCGGCTGTATGAGCATGAAAGGTATCCACGGAAATGATGCTTTGAGGGAAATGCTGCCGAATCTGGCGAACTGCATTGACCACACGGCGCACTTCTTCTTCTGGAGAAACCGGATCGCTGCCAGGGCGGGTGGATTCCCCACCCACATCTAGGATAGCGGCGCCGTCCTGCAGCATGGTTTCCGCTTTCTTAAGCAGGGCATTATCATTTTGTACCCGGCTGCCGGCAAAAAAAGAATCCGGCGTCGCATTCAAAATCCCCATGACCTGCATCTTTTCATAGGTGAGCACACGGCCATCTGCCAGCACAGTTTTGAGCGATTGTGATTTTAAATAATTTTGTAAATCAGCAATAACAACACTGAGGCCAAACCAATTGGCCATAGACTGTAATTTTTTGGCCAGGCGCGCATATTGCGGCCGGGTTCCAAAAAGAAGAATATCGCCGCTATCAATGGAACAGGTAATGGCACCTTTTGCCGTAGCACACTCCCCACCCAGGGAAAGCATTTCCTGTTTAATAATATTGGCTGCAGGACTTTTTACGTTCAAAATCTTAAGAGGAAGGACCTCTGCCTTGGGGGCCATGAGATCCACGCCTACAGGATGCACATCCATCTGTTCTAGCTGCTGTTTTACCCGCTGGGGTGGGATCACAAGATACATGCTAGGCCTCCTTTTCTACACTAGCAAAGGCATTATGGTTATGAATGCTTTCTTCGCTTTCCACAGTTACATTGTACCACTGGATACGAGAGTCTGCATTCAGCTGCAAGGCTATTTCTCGGGCGGCATCTTCCACAAAGCGGGGATTTTCGTAGGCCATTTCCGTGACAAACTTTTCGTCCGGCCGTTTTAGCAGGGAATACAAGGGAGTAGAAGCTCCTTTTTCCGCCTTGTCCACCAATTCCTCAATCCATACAGGTTGTCCCATAGAATGAATGGTCATCTTGGCCCAGGCACGCTGGTTATGGGCCCCATAGCGGCTGATTTCCTTGGAGCAAGGGCACAGGGTATGCACAGGGACATCCACTTCCATTTCCAAGGAAAAGGTTTTGCCTTTTTCTGCCCGATAGCGACAGTTTACGTCCAGATAACTTGTTTTACCGGATACCGGCGCCTTTTTCGTGATGAAATAGGGACAGGTAAATTCCAAAAGAGCCGATTGGGCTTCTAAATGCTGTTTTAACTCATCCAGTACTTTTTCTAAATCATGGGGACGGATGGGGCCTACCTGCTGCAAACATTCTACGAAACGGCTCATATGGGTACCCCGTTGTTCCCTGGGTAAGTTCACCGCCATCCGTACTTCTGCTACAGTGTGTTGCACGCCGCCATCCCGCTGGGCCAACGTAATCGGCCAGCGCAAATGGGTTATACCTACGTGCTTTAAGGGAATATTTCGTTCATCCTGTTGCGACTGCACATCTTTTAACATGCTTCCCCCCTGTACACAATACCGCTGGTTTTGGTTTCCCATACTTCTACCTCATAGAGGGTATAGTTTTCGCCTGTCAGGGGCTTTTTCAGCTGCTGCCACACCCATATTGCAATATTTTCTGCCGAAGGCTGGGGCAGGATATCATTAATCAGGTGATGATCCAACTGATCCACCACCAGTTCATTTACCGTCTTTTTAAACTGCACAAAATCTAAAACCATGCCTTCCTTGTCCGGCGAGCCTTCCACTTTCACCACCAGTTTATAGGTATGACCGTGGAGCCGTTCGCATTTGCCGTGATAATTCGGCAGATAGTGTGCTGCATCAAATTCAAATTCCTTAATGCAAATCATAGCATTCCCTCCGTTTAAATGGTTCCTGGTGCCAGATCAAAATCGTTCTGCCGCAAGGCTTCATAGAGCACAACGGCTACTGAATTGGCCAGGTTGAGGCTGCGGGCTTCCGGTACCATGGGAATGCGCACACAGTCTTTTTGATATTTTTCTCGAAACTCCGGAGCTAGCCCTGCACTTTCCTTGCCAAAAACAAGCAGGCTGTCTTCCGGGTAATGCACCTTGG
Organism: Acidaminococcus sp.; assembly: GCA_019416065.1. Classification (GTDB taxonomy): domain Bacteria; phylum Bacillota; class Negativicutes; order Acidaminococcales; family Acidaminococcaceae; genus Acidaminococcus. The sequence goes on from DXYB01000001.1 coordinate 9,269, forward strand.
TATAGGATTGGTGCGCATGGGTGGTAAGAAGAAATTTAGCGCTATTGGGATAGGCTTCCAGTACGTCTTCCACATGATCGTAATAGTGCACATCCAGCAAGTGCCAGTAATCTAACCCTGCCCGCCGCAAGTATTTATCATCCACTGAAAATCCCAAAGGTCGCACCAAATGCAGCGTGGCACCAGTAGCCGCACACAGCCGAGCAATATTTCCTGTGTTGCCGGGGATCTCCGGCTCCACCAATACTACATGCATCATTTTGTTTTGTCTTCCTTCCAGGGATAGCCGCTAATGGCAATTCCTTTTTTCATCTGCTCATGAAGATTTAAAATCTTCTCTGCATAGTAGCTTCCCATGGCCCATTTTCCATTCAGCTGGGACCAGCGGGTAAAGTAGCTGTTATCGATTGCTTTTTGGTTGTGCACCAGCTGATAGCGGGGATCTATGATAGGCGTGTGAGGTACTCGTGGCGTAGTGTAAGCCAATAAATGCTGCACATGGGCCCGCACGCCTTCCTGCGGCGTAGCAAACCGGGCACCTTGCACCGTGGCACTGGTGGTTCCCAGGCCGCAGAAATTATTTTGCTCCGGATCGACCGTACCACCAAAGTGGAAAAAGCCGGTTTCTACAAGTGCCTGGCAAAATGCCACATCCCAACGCACGCCTTCCCGTCCTGCCTCTTCATAATACCATTCCACAATTTCTTCTGGGCTAGCCTTTATGGGTAACGTGGGATTGTAGCGTTTGAGAAATGTAGCGGCTTGTTCCCGAGAAACCTCCCCTTGTCCTGCAATAGGTTCCTGTTGATAATCCTCTGGGATTTCCCAAATGGTTGCTGTCGTCATCAGGCGATCTGCAATGAGTTTTAAATTGAGATCTTTGATCACCTTATCATCGTTTCGCAACCGCACGCTGTCCCCGGGATTGTACGGTGGAGAAAGCTGTAAGGTCTCCCCCTGGATGCCAATCGCCTTGGGCAGGATTTTTGTTTGGGTTGCCACCACCTTACTTGTAATAGCAGGCTTTTGGGCAGGATTTACTGCAACAGCTTCGCAGGAATCCGTATATAATGACAAAAGCATTGCCAAACAAAAGAAGATCATTGTATTTCTTTTCTTATTGTTCAAAGTGGGACGTTTCATCCTTTCTATTTTCTGCAGGGAATATCCAAAGACTTAAGGCCATAATCACCGCTGCCACAAGGATTCCTAGGCTAGTGGCATTCAAAATGCCGATGCCTTTTCCCCCGTTAAAGATACGCAGCCCCAGCACCACCGCAACGCCCAGCACCGCTGAGCAAAATGCACCTTTGGTAGAGGCCCGCTTGGTAAAGAGGCCAAACAAAAATGGAGCCGCCAGGGATACGGTCATAAGCGAATAGAAAATCGCCAGGGCCGTGATGATATTGGCCATATAATAGGCAATGAAAATACCCAGAATGCCACAGACCACCGTAAATTTCTTGCTGACTTTCAGCAGTGCCTCATCGCTGATATCTGGATGGAAAAAGGTCTGGTACAGATCACGGGACAAAGAAGTAGCCAGCATGTACAGGACCGTATCACTGGTACTCACCTCTGCGGCAAAAATTGCCGAAAGGGCAAAGGCACTAATCCCAAAGGGCATCATCTCTTTCATAGCCTTTGGCAGTGCCAATTCCTGGTTTTCCAGATGCGGGAACGCCGCAAAGGCGCACATTCCAATAATCATGGGCAAAAAGGCAAAAAGCAACTGGACGAACCCATTTAACAACGTCCCTACTTTTACCGCATGCTCATCTTTTGCTGCATAGACTTTCCCGATAAGCCCGGGGGAAATACAAAAGGCCGGCGTCAGCATGAGAAAATAGCCCAGGATCGTTTCAGCGCCCAGACCATCCCAAGCAAAATACTTGGCAATCTTTACCGGGTCTCCCATATTCTGGGAGACGGCAGCAAATAACCCATCCCAGCCTCCGATATACTGCAATGCAAAAGGAGCTGCCGCACAAAAGCCCAGGAGAATCACTAAGAGCTCAATGATGTTCACAATGGCCGCACTTTTAATGCCGCCGCTGGAAAAATACAAGGTCACCACCACAGAAGCAATGATAATCCCGTAGGCTTTAGGTACCCCCGCTACCACGTTTAAAATCCAGGAAATTCCAATTAATTGTCCAGAAAAAAGTGCCAGTGTCCCTATAGCCATCATGGTACTGGTAACACCACGAAAAGCTTTGGAGTAGCGCAGCTCCAGATAATCTCCCATGGTGTAGAGTCTGTGTTTTTGGGCGACCCTCCACACCGCCGGTCCTACGATATATGCCAAAATCAAAGAGCCCAGCCCGCTGCAGCCGATCCACCACCAGCTGGATATTCCGGACTTATACGCAAGCCCCGTCACTCCTACCGTGGATCCTGCCCCAATATTAGCAGCAATCAAGGTAGTAAACAAAAGCCCTGTGCCAAAGGTGCGACTCCCTACAAAAAAGTCGGCTGCCTTCTTCACATGTTTTCCCACCATGTGTCCTAGGAGAACCAAAAGCACCGCATACCCGACGATCACCAGTAAATACCAATTCAATCCGTTTCACCTCAAAAAATATTTTATAAGGAACTACGGGAATTCAACAACGTTAATTGTACTGTACTTCTTTGACAAAGTAAAGCAAAGTTAACAGAATATGAGTACTACCAGCTCATGGTTACAAATAATCTTGATAATATTGTAAGGCTAGCACATTTTTTCGTCGTTAAAAGTGTGCTCATACAACAAAAGTTCGTTGTAATTTTTGTTGAGCGCTATTTCATACCGATTTCAAACGTTAACCGCATTTGATACCACTCCTCGCCTCCATGGCGGGATTTAGAACGGCCTTCGTTTTTAAAGCCAAAACGGGCATAAAAAGATAGCAAAGGCTTTCGACAAGTAAGCACCACACCTTTGCGGCCTTTTTCCTTAGCCCAGCTGACAAAGCGTTCAATGGCTTTCCCCGCAAGGCCCCTGCCCCGGTATTTAGGATCCGTTCCTACGCTTAGCATCATTTTCCAATCACCGTCCGGATCATGGAGGTACTCTCCTGTAAACATGTCATCAGATAAGTCCCGCAGTGAAGATCCGATGCCATTGACAAATGCTGCCAGATTCCCTTCGTCCCACACCAGGACAAAATTATCCGGGCAGGTCTCAATCCGTTTTCGGATAACCTGTCGCTCTTCTGCTACACCGGGCGGAAAACAACGAGTTTCCAATCTATAAATCTGGTCCAGATCTTTTAATGTTGCCCATGTCACGTGCATACCCACTGCCTCCTTGTACCACATAGTTACTGTATACGAAAAAACCGTAGCAAACGGGAATACCTCCCCATCTGCTGCGGATCTTTCTTTTAGTATACCGTAAAAAGGTTAAAAAGGCAAAAACAGGGTCCTTATTCGGCAGGATCCTGCTTTATGGATATTTTGCTTATTTGCTGGCAGCCATGACAAAATCAACGAAGATTTTCTTTGCCAGTGCATACTTGGCAGACATCATTTCCGGATGGAATTGGTAGGCCATGAGATAGGGATAATTCGTGCCTTCCAAAGATTCTACCGTCCCATCTTTAGCCCGTGCAGTGACTTTAAAGCCATCCCCTACTTTGTGGACCGTTTGGTGATGGTGGGAATTGGTGACCCATTGGCACTGTCCGATAATCTTAGCGAGCCGGCTGCCTTCTTCAATGAGAATAGAATGAGTAGCCGTAGCAGGATCCTGCTTTTGAGCGTGCTTAATATAGCAATTTTTGTCCAGGGACAAATCCTGGTACAGAGTCCCACCATGGGCCACGTTCAAAATCTGAAGACCCCGGCAAATTCCCATAATAGGAATCTGGCGTTTTTCTGCTTCTTTGATTAAAAGCAGGTCAAAGGCATCCCGTTCCGGCCAAACGGGCCCAATTTTTTGATGAGGCTCTTCCCTGTAATTTAAGGGACAAATGTCGTGCCCACCGGTCATCAGCAGGGCATCAACGTGGGCGACGCATTCTTTTACGGCTTCTTCGTCCTCATTAAAGGGAAGTACTACGGGCACCCCGCCTGCCTCTGTAATAGAACGCACATAATCGTGATTCACGTAAGCACGGTGGTAGCCTGCAAAAGGCCCCCCTTCATCCACCAAATGGTTTCCCGAAATACCAATCAACGGTCTAGCCAAACAAACCAGCTCCTTTCCCTGATACAGAAGGAGGGACTTCTCTAGAGAAATCCCTCTTGTAAAATTATTTTGTTAGCACAGCTTAGCGCCGGCAGGCAGCCCGGAGGCAACCATCACCAGGTTCAGCTTGCGTTCGTCCCCTTCCATATGTTCGGCAGACAGCAGCATACCGCAGCTTTCCAGCCCCATCATCTTCCGAGGCGGCAGGTTCACAATAGCCACCAGTGTTTTTCCGATCAGGTCTTCCGGATTGTAGTAAGCTTTGATGCCACTTAGGATGGTCCGGTCCGTACCCGTACCATCGTCCAAGGTAAATTGGAGCAATTTTTTGCTCTTGGGCACAGCCACACAATCTTTCACCTTCACCACACGGAAATCGCAGGCCGCAAAAGAATCGAAATCCACAAAGTCCTGGAACAGTGGTTCCACGGTCACTTTGCTGAGATCCACTGCATTGGCAAAGGGTGCATTAGGATCTACTTTGACTGCTTCCGGTTCTGCCGCTTCTTCTTTGGCTAGATCCAATGGTCTCATGGTAGGGAATAAGAGCACATCTCGGATGGATTCCGCTCCCGTGAGCAGCATCACCAGACGATCAATCCCGATACCCAGGCCTCCCGTCGGTGGCAGGCCATGCATCAAGGCGTTGATGAAGTCCTCGTCCATCATGCCGGCTTCTTCATCCCCGGCTTTCCGCTCTTCCACCTGTTTTTCAAACCGTTCTTTTTGGTCCAGGGGATCATTCAGCTCGGTAAATCCGTTGCAGATTTCCCGACCAAAGATGTAGCCTTCAAAACGATCGGTGATTTCCGGATCTGCTGCGCTACTTTTAGCCAGCGGGGAAATTTCCTTGGGATGCCCGGTGATAAAGATGGGCTGTACCAGGTTCTTTTCTACAAATTCATCAAAAAGCGCATTGATGATTTTCCCAACTCCCCAGGAGGCTTCTACCGTGACGCCCGCTTCTTTGGCCATTTCCCGGGCTTTTGCTACGTCACTAATGCCGGTGAAATCCTTACCACTGTACTTTTTTACCGCTTCAATCATGCTCATCCGGGGCCAGGGACCGGTCAGATCAATTTCCGTATTCTCATAACGGATCTTCAGCGTCCCCAGCACTTTTTGGGCACAGGCAGTAACGATTTTTTCCGTCAGTGCCATCATGGTATTCATATCCCCGTAGGCTTCATAGCATTCCAGCGATGTAAATTCCGGATTGTGCTTAATATCCATGCCTTCGTTACGGAAGACACGGCCCAATTCATATACCCGTTCCAGGCCGCCCACAATCAGGCGTTTCAGGTTCAGTTCGGTCGCAATACGCAGATACAGATCAATATCCAGGGCATTGTGGTGGGTCACAAAAGGACGGGCCGTAGCGCCACCGGAAATGGTGTTTAACACCGGTGTTTCTACTTCCAGATAGTCTTCCCCATCCAGCACCGCGCGCACGGTCTTAATAATCTCTGACCGCTTGACAAAGGTATCCCGCACTTCCGGATTGACAATCAGATCCACGTAGCGCTGGCGGTAGCGTATTTCTTTATCTTTCAGTCCATGCCATTTTTCCGGCAGGGGTTTCAAGGCCTTAGATAAAAAGTCCAGTTTTTGCACCCGGATGGATGGTTCTCCCATATGGGTTTTAAACACGGCGCCTTCCACGCCCACAATATCCCCAATATCCAGGAGTTTTACAACAGCATAGGCTTCTTCGCCCATTTCATCCTTACGGCAATAAACCTGGATTTTTCCGGTTTTATCCTGGAGATCCATAAAGCTGGTCTTACCATGGCCCCGGATCGCCGTGAGACGGCCTGCGACTTTCACAACCGTGCCGTCCTGCTCCATTTGGTCTACATGCTCCCGCACTTGCTGGGTATGATGGGTCCAGGGATAAGCATGGCCAAAAGGCTGAATGCCCAGCGCTTCCAGCTTATGCATCTTATCCAGACGCACCTGCATTTGTTCATTAATGGTTTCGTCCGCCAGAACCTGATTTTCTGCGTCCTGACTCGTAGTTATTTCGGACATGAAACTTCTCTCCTCTATGCTTCTTATTTCTTAGGATGATCAATGGCAACCACTTTGTAGTCCAATTCCCCTACCGGGGTACGCACTTTGATCACATCCCCCACCTTGTGGCCCAAAATCGCCTGTCCTACCGGGGATTCGTTGCTAATCCGGGGAGGTTCCGCCATGGGATCGGCTTCCGTAGTCCCTACAACGGTGTATTCTTCCGTTTCCTTGGTTTCCACGTCTTCGATTTTGACCCGGTTTCCCAGTGCCACCACATCTTTATCCACATCGGAAGCCTCAATGACTTTGGCATTGCGGATCATGTTTTCCAGCGTCAGGATGCGCCCTTCCACAAAGGCCTGTTCATTTTTGGCATCGTCATATTCGGAGTTTTCGCTGATATCCCCATAGCTGATGGCAACTTTTAGCCGCTCGGCCACTTGCTGCCGTTTCTCACTGCGAAGATATTCCAGCTCGTCTTCCAGTTTTTTCAGACCTTCCTGGGTCACAATCGTTTGTTCCGCCATTGTTTCACGACTCCTTTATCTTTTCCTTATAAGTAATTTTCCCATATCTTGTAAATTATAGAGTTTTACAGGGCTTTTGTCAATGTAAAGGCCCCATGGTATAATGAATGCATTGTAAAGAAAGAAGGCCATCTCATGCTGTGCACTCTCTGCCCCCATACCTGTAATGTAAACCGTCCGGAGCGTCCAGGCTTGCCTGGAACGCTGGGTTTTTGTCGTTGTTATACCATCCCCCGAGCTGCCAGAGCCGCTTTGCATTTTTGGGAAGAACCGGTGATCAGCGGAACAAAGGGCAGCGGTACCGTATTTTTTTCCGGTTGCACACTGCAATGCGTCTTTTGCCAAAATAGCGTCATCAGCGCCCAGGGGAAAGGCTGGGATGTGACGGCCGCAACACTGCGTCTGATTTACCAGGAGCTGATCCGTCAAGGCGCCCACAATATCAATTTGGTCACCCCTACCCAGTACCTCCCCACGATCTTAGAATCCTTGACCCCAGCCCTGCCAGTTCCTGTGGTATACAACTGTGGGGGCTACGAAAGTGTTTCCACGCTAAAACGTTTGGAAGGAAAAGTCCAGATTTATCTGCCGGACCTAAAATATTACAGCGAGATCCCAGCTCGTCGTTACAGCCATGCGCCCCATTATTTTGAGATCGCAACGCAGGCCATTTTGGAAATGTTTCGCCAGACCGGCCCCTATGCAATGGATGAGGCAACCGGCGTACTCAAAAAAGGCGTAGTGATTCGGCATTTGATTCTCCCCGGCCTTATAGAAGACAGCAAGCGCATTATTGATTGGGTAGCCAGTACGTTTCGTCCGGGAGACGTGCTCTTTAGCCTGATGCGCCAATATGTCCCCTACGGAAAGGTTTCGCCGCAGCAGTATTCGGAGCTCAATCGTCCCTTGACAGACGCAGAATACAATGAGGTGGAGAAGTATCTCTTCTCCACCTCTATAGAAGACGGTTTTGTGCAGGAAGGTGCCTCTGCTGACAGTCAGTTTATCCCCGCTTTTGATGGCACAGGCATCCCTACCGCTGCAGTAAAATAATTTTTTTCATAGAAAAACATTGGAAAAAGCCGAACGCTGAAAATGGGTCTCCAGGTATTCCTTATGGGACAAGAACCGGGGATCATCAAAGAATTTAGCTCCCGTCAGACAATAGGTCACACAGGCCTGGCATTTGATACAGATGCCGGGCACTTCGTCCGTGTTAAGGGGATTAATGGAACCCATGGGGCACACCCGGGCACAAGTCCCGCAATGGGTACATTTATCCGGGTCCGTTTGGGGCTTGGCCTTTAAAAATTTTGCCGGCTGTCCGTCCATCCCTTTGGGGATATAATAGGGGGCTACGGGAGCATCGTCCCCGATTTTTACGGTCTGCAGGGGTTCTCCGTCTTGCAACCGCTTGGCAATCCGTTCCGAAAAAAAGTCTAAGAGAGCCCGATCCACTGTCGAAGGATGCTCTTTTCCAATATTGGCAAAGGCATGGGGCGTGGCAAAAGCTCCAGCGCCGATTATGGTAAAGCCGTTTTGTTCCAGCTCGTTTCGCAATTCTGTCAGCGCACTGTCATAGGCCCGGTTCCCGAAGGTCACCACCGCAAGAGCCGGCGTTTTTTTACCCCCGAATAACTGCTGCACAAAGGGCAGGGCTTTATTGGGAACCCGCCCTGCATAAGTAGGGGTACCAAAAACCACAAGCGTATTCTCCCCATACATGCGCATAGTTTTTTGCTCGCCTGGCAGGGTAAAACGGTCCTTTCGTACCGGCACCTGCAAGAGCTTGCCAAGTTTATCTGCCAGGGTTTCCACCACCTTTGCCGTTTGCCCCGTAGGACTAAAGGACACTGCCGCTATTTCCTGCACCATATCATTGACTCCCCTTTTTCTGCGTTACTTTGTAATCACCGTTTTAGAAGGAATACCGCACCCCGATATTCCAGATCCACTTGCTGCGCACGGCGCCGCCGAAGTTCTTTTCCACGTCCCCATAGAGATAGGTCCCTTTGCCGATGGCCGTCTGGGCACCTAGGCCTACGGTCAGCCAGCTGCTGCCAAAATCGTAATCATCCCGCAGCGTATCCCCATTTTTATCTGCGAAGAAGGCGCGGGCATCTCCGGAAAATTCGTGATTCCAGAAAAGTTTTCCATAGTATTCAGTTTGGTTTACTTTCCGTCCCAAAGTAAGCCCCGTACGGAATAGCAAACTATTGATCCCTTCCAAATAGCCATAGGTTCCCTGGCTGGAGGTATAACTATCCCCGCTTAAGTGGCTATAGGTGAGCTGGGCCTGGGGTTCTGCGTACCAACCGTTATCCCATTGTGCCTTGCGCCCGTATTCGGCACTAAGCGCATACACATTACTGCTCCAACGGGCGTTTTCTGGATAATCCCCAAAGGCTTTCATTTTGCCATTGGCACTGCCCCATTTTCCTACCAGATCCAGGTAATGGCCCTTATCCCACAGTGTGGTGTAATACACGCTGGCTACGTCCATATCCATGCCGGAATCTTCTCCCATGCGGGGATGACCGAAATCCACATCCGTATGATGGTACGCAGCGCCCACAAAGCGACGGGTCTTGCCCTGCCGTTTCATTTCCTTGTCGTAGCCGATTTGGTACATGGTAAAATCAGAGAGGCCTTCCAAGCCTTTAATTTTGTATTCACCCCGGCGCAGCCGCACCCAAAGGCCATCATCCTGCGCGCTGCTCCGCAGTTCTCCCAGCCGTTTTCTCAGCGTATCCTGGTCCAGCCACAGGGCTGCATAGCGGCTGCGATTGAGGTATAGATTGTTTTCCCCGTTTTCTGCCATATGGGGTTGAGGAATCGGTTCCGGCTCTGGCTCTGGTTCCGGTTGTGGCTCCGGATTTGGCTCCGGTTCGGGATTGGGTTCTGGTTCTGGCTCTGGTTCGGGTTCAGGTTCAGGTTCAGGCTGTTGATCAGTTAGTGTCAGATACCAGTTGGTGCCACTACCAGGGACGTCCGTATACCCCAAGGATTCCTCTGGATTTTCGCTGGTAATGATTGCTCTTTTTGTAAATAAGCCACCGTTTTGCAACTGGGCCGTTCCCCTGAAAATTGCCCCCGGCTCGGCGCTGGCGTCGTGGACCAACAATACATAGCCATCGCTGGTAGCCTGGTTCAAGGTTTTGCTGTAGTCATTTACCATGATTTCGTGACTACCCGCACTGCTGGTGGTAATGTCCAGAATATCGCTGTGCCCTTTGACCGTTTTGTCCTGGGCGCTTTCTGCCAGGTTGGTATTGAATTTTAAAAGACCGCCATCCCCAGCAAGGTTAGCCACCCGGACATAATGATACCGGTTTGTATTGGTTCCCAGATTGACAGTTCCGCCGGTGGAGAGATTCAGAGTATCAAAATAACTAGTCCAACCATTGGTTTCATACTCATTGGGATATCCACTATCTGACCATCCATCATCAGTTGCATCCACAGCATCACTAACATATTCTCTAGCATTCCAGGTGCCACCATCGCGCACTTCTAGCGTAGTCTTTCCGCCTGCACTATCATACACGGCGCCATCTAAGACAGAATCATCCGTATGGAGGCTAATTGCCGTGGTAGAAGTGGATCCCCTTGTTAAAAGGTTACCTTTTATTACAGTAGTGCCGTCATTATCATCCATATTGATGGACAGTATACTTCCTGTATTTTCCACCACGTTACCTGAAGTGGAATTGGCTGCTCCGAGATAGGCTTTTTTTGCTGTATGAATTGTCGTTTCACTAGGAATTTTTAAATTAGTCGTTAAATTAGTATAATGACTTCCTGCTCGAACAGGCAAAGCAAAGGAGCTGTCTGGGATAGTGAGAGAATCCGCATTTACATGTACAACTCCACTTTGGTTGTACAGTCCATATTGTCCATTTGCTAAAGATATATCTCCTGCAGGAGCATCTTCGGTGCCTAATTCCACAAGGCCATTGCTCAAGGCGCGTACGGCAGTATAGAAATCCTGCACATTAATACTCTTTCCTCCGCGGATGGAAATATAAGTATCTGTACCCTGCGCCATTAAACCATAAGCAGCTGCACTGCCGTTTGCAGCCTTGCCCTGTAAGAAAAGCCCTTCTCCTTCTTCGTTTCCCAGATCCAGCGTAATTTTACCTTTGGAAAGACTTTCTATGCCAACAGACACTGGATTGACTGTAACTTTTTTTCCAGTAAGGTCTATCGTTCCACCCGTAGTCGTGATTATACCGTAATCATAATTTGCAATATTGACAGTCCCACTGGTCACACGTATATTGGTATCATCCCCACCCCAAGCAATCATTCCATAGGTATTGTGCGCTCCTGTACCGGTTAAAAATAACCCCTCACCTTCATTTTCCCCGGCATTAACTTCTACTTTTCCTCCACCGTTATAATGCCCTTCGCTATCCAGAGATATTCCATTTCCAAATACTTCCAGTGCAGAACTAGTAGTATTAATGCGGATAGTATTGCCTGAGAGAGAAATTTCTCCGTTATATGTTGCCAAAGCACCTTTGTCAGAATTGGTGATGGTTATGGTGTCTACAGGATGGTCAACCGTACCCACTGTCACCACAGCGTTGGCAAAGGGTTCAGTATAGGAGCCGTTAGTTCGAATAGCAGAATTCATATTGGAGATATCCAGCTTTTTTGCAAAAACATCCACACTGGCAGTAGAGTTATTCCTAGCGGCAACAGCACCCAATCCAAACCGATCTCCCTGGCTTGTATCTGTATTGGTTACCGTAACATACTCCAAAGGATGCTCTTCCGATCCCATATTCACCTGAGAAAATTGATTGGGAGCATTTGTTACGGCATCAACAACAGTTCCAGTCCCATAGGTAGTTAACGTAACTTCCGGACTGAAGATATGAATTGTACCATTGCTGCCTGCATACACAGCACTATTGCTCTCCGGATTACTGGTACGTTGGATAGTATTAGAAACTTCTAATTTTTTTACAGAACCGTCAATGGTAATTGTACCGCCTGATGATGCTACCATATTCGACGTAGTGTGTAAAGAATTAGTATTGCCTTGCGCCCCTTCCAGTGTTAGCCGCAACGTATCCAGATCTCCTACTAGAATTGGTCCTTCCGTTTTAAACGATGTTAAATTATGAGCATTGCTATACGAATGTCCTTCTGGAAGTGTCACTCTTAAATGCAGGGTACTGCTAGCTGCTCCCCCTATACCAATCGGTTCGGCAGCTTCTACGTTATTGATAACACTGCCCCCATGATCAGTGGTAATTCCTTCTGTATAGGTCAAATCACCAGTATCCAAAGGTGTATTTAAAAGATCCGTTGCCTCCGCCTGGGTCGTAATCCCTGCGGCAGCAGCAGACCCCGTATAAGAAGTAGCCAAAAATGCCAGAGCCAGACTGGTCCAAGACAGCACTTTTTTTCGCATAGCACGCAATTTTATCTTCCTTTTTTTCCGTTTTGTCCCCATGTCATCGTCCCTTCCTTTCTATGATATCGCAGTTAGTTCTCCCCAATTAGAATTTACTGTTTGTATCATACCATAGCCCGCTACCCCGGGCAACCCTCGGTACAAAAAAAAGCACCGACAGGAAATTTTCCTGTCGGCACATGGTTACTATAACTATATTATTTTATCAAACGTTCTGCGATTGCTGTGCCCGCTCCAGGAATTATTTATGTTCCCAGATATCCACTCTGCGGTTATCGGCTTTGCCTTGTTCCGTGGAGTTATCGGCCACAGGATCTCTCTTGCCCTTGTATTCTAGATTCATCTTGGATGCATCTACGCCGTTATTTTCAGCATATTTGGCTACGTTGTCCACCCGGCGTTTGCTTAGGTCATCATTGTAGGCATTGCTGCCGTCGCTGTCGGTGTTACCCACCAGTTTGAAGGTGGAATCCGGATGATCCTTGGCCACTTCCACGAAGTTAGCCAGTTTGTTGGCTTCGCTGGCCAGCGGCTCATCCTGATCATAGCCAAAATGAATGGTATCCAGATAATAATCATTATACACATGGGCCGGAGCGGCTTCTTCCACCACCGGAGCGGGTTCTTCTACCACCGGAGCGGGAGCCGGAGCAGCATGGTGACCGCCGAAACGATAGGACAGGCCTACCAGGAAGCCACGGTATTTGATGTTGTTGTCATCATCATACTTGGTATCTACATAGCGATACCCGGCATTGATATCCCAATCTTTGGCAATGGTATACGCCAGGCCAGCTTCCCAAAGGGAAGTTTTCTTGGTGCCCAGGGCGCCTTCGGCATAGAAGTGCAGGTTCTTGGCCAGTTCATAATTGGTCGCAAGACCAATCTGAGCTACATTGTTATTGACGTTAAACGCTTTGTGTCCGTCAAAATCGTTATTGATGCGATTCCAGCCGGCAAATACAGCCCAGTTCTTCCCCAGGCTGTAAGCCAGGTTGACTTCGTGTTCGTCACCGTAGGTCTTGTAGTCCCCAGCTTTGGTTTTCAGACCATGATAGTCATAGCGCAGTGCCCATTTGTCGCTGAGGGCATAGCCCAGTCCGCCAGCAAAATTCCATTTGGCATCGGATTCAAAATCAGAAATCTTGGATTTAGGAGCCCAAGCACCCAAGTCCATTTGCCATTCGCCCTGGGTCCACTGGGTTTGGGGTGCCGCAGAAGCGATGGATGCTGCAGATAACGCAGCCAGCGTGATTGCCAATACCTTACCTTTTTTCATTGCAATGCCTTCTTTCAAAATGTAAAATTGCAAAAAGGACCGGACTGACCGGTCAATTTTATAACAACAAGTATACTACTATTTTCTTAAACGGGAGATAATTTTGTAGTGACTTTTCTATGACATTTTTATAAACTGTTGCAATTTTCCATGGTAAAGGTAAGAGGTAAAGCCCCATAGTTTCAGAGCTTTACCTCTTCTTAGTTAAAACAATTCCATCTGGTCGCTTTTTGGCAGATCTTTTAAAATCCCTAAGCTTTCCAGGATTTCACAGTTGGTGGTGGAGATTTTGGCCCGGTTGCGCAGGTCTTCTTGGGAAATAAAGGGCCCTTTTTTGCGGGCTTCCACAATGCTTTCGGCGGCTACGCCCCCTATGCCGCTGATGGCACCCAAAGGCGGCAATAAGCCCTTCTCTGTAACGAGAAATTTCGAGGCATCGGACTTATACAGGTCGATATTCTCAAACTGATAGCCCCGCTCTATCATTTCCACGCACAATTCCATATAGGTAGCAGCATCCTTGTCGTTAACCTTGGCCTTGTTGCCCTGGGCGTTTACGTTTTTGATATACCGCTTCATAAATTCTTCTCCCCGGTGTACCAGGGTATAGTCAAATTTAGGCGCCCGGATGGTGAAATAAGCCGCATAGAACTCTTTAGGATGATGAACCTTGCAATAGGCAATCCGATACGCCGACAGCACATAGGCCACGGCATGGGCTTTGGGAAAGAGATATTGCACCGTGCGGCAGGAGTGGATGTAAAAGTCTGGAATATGGGCTTTTTCCATGGCTTCTGCCTGTTCTTTGCTGAATCCGTTTTTGTGGGCTTTGCCTTTCCGGCAGGTTTCCATAATGGAAAAAGCAATGCTGGGCTCCACCCCGTGCTTAATCAGGTAGGTCATAATATCATCCCGAGTGGAAATGGTTTCATCCGTGGGATGCCCCTCCCGAATGAGATCCTGTGCATTTTCCAGCCATACACCGGTACCATGAGAATAGCCGGATATACGCAAGAGGTCGGAAAAGTTTTTGGGCTTTACGTCTGCAATCATCTGCCGCACAAAGCGGGTGCCACATTCCGGCACCCCAAAGGTCCCCACCTCGCTGTCGATGCTCTCCGGTGTGACGCCTAGGGGTTTTGTGGATAGGTACAATTCCATGGTCTCCGGGTCGTCAATGGGAATGGATTGGCAATAGCCATTTTGTCCCATGAGGGTATCCAGCATTTTTATCATGGTGGGATCATCGTGCCCTAGGATATCCATCTTAACCAAACGATCGTTGATGGAGTGATAGTCGTAATGGGTGGTAATGGTGCCCACGGTCTCATCATCGGCCGGATATTGCACCGGGGTAATGTAGTGCACGTCCAGATCCCGCGGAATAATCATAATCCCCCCAGGATGCTGCCCCGTGGTGCGCTTTACATCCACCAGTTTAGGAATCAGCCCTTCTATAAAGGCACTGCGTTTCGGCTCATTGCGTCCCTCATAGTATTTTTTGATATACCCGTAGGCTGTTTTATCCGCAATAGTTCCCAACGTACCAGCCCGGAATACATTGTCCCGGCCAAATAGTTCTTCCATGTATTTGTGAGCCCGAGGTTGGTATTCCCCGGAAAAGTTCAGGTCAATATCCGGAACTTTGTCCCCATGAAACCCTAAAAAGACGGCAAAAGGAATATTGTGTCCGTCCCGGATTAAGGGCGTACCACATTCCGGGCAATTTTTTTCCGGCAGGTCAAACCCGCTGCCAACACTGCCATCCGTAATCCACTCTGTATGGTGGCAATGGGGGCAACGGTAATGGGGAATCAGGGGATTGACTTCGGTAATATTCAGCATGGTGGCCACAAAAGAAGACCCTACGGATCCCCTTGACCCTACCATATACCCATCTTCATTGGATTTTTTCACCAGCAGGTGAGCGATATAGTACAGTACGGAAAAGCCGTTGCCGATAATGGAATCCAGCTCCACTTTCAGTCGGTCTTCCACAATTTGGGGGAGCTTAGCTCCATATAATTCGTGGGCCCTGGCGTAGCTCAGGCTTTTTACTTTTTGCTTGGCGCCAGGAATGGTGGGAGCATAGAGCTGATCCCGGTCAGGAACTGGTTTAAAGCGCTCAATTTGCGCGTTAATTTTATTGGTGTTTTCTACCACCACTTCGTAAGCCCGCTCCCCCAGGTAAGAAAATTCCTCCAGCATTTCTTCCGTGGTGCGAAAATACAGCGGCGGCTGTTCCTCGTCGGGAAACCCCATACCAGATTGCAGGATTTTTCGGGCCAGGGCATCTTCTGGATTGAGAAAATGGGCGTCGGTGGTCGCCACTGTCAATTTACTCAGTTCATCCCCCAGCGCCAGGATTTTTTTATTGATGGCCTGCAAATCTTCTATACGGGTAATTTCCGGGTACCGTCCATCCCGCAGCAAAAACTGGTTATTGCCTGTAGGCTGGATTTCCAGGTAATCATAATACGAAGCAATTTTCAGCTGTTCTTCGTGCGGGAGATTGTCCAGTACGGCCCGGTACACTTCTCCCATGGAACAGGCGCTGCCAATAATCAGGCCATTCCGGTACTGTTCCAAAAGTCCCCTGGTGATCCGGGGCCGTTTGGGCCGGCCGCCAAAATATTGCAAATGGGACAGGGATACCAGACGGTACAAATTGCGCAACCCTTCCGCATTTTTTGCCAGCAAAATAATATGATAGTTTTTCTTGTCCTCCACAGCATGGCACAGATAGCCTTCGCAGCCAAAAATTAACTTGATATCTTTGCCCACGGCTTCATCATAGGCAAAGGGAAAAGCCTGCACCACCCCGTGATCGGTAATAGCCAGGGCTTTGTGGCCCCAACGGATAGCCGTTTTTACCAGCTCTTTAATGGGCGTAATGCCATCCATCTTGCTCATTTTGGTATGGCAGTGGAGCTCTACCCGCTTGACCTCCGCCTGGTCCTCTCGCTGTGAGCTTTCTTCCCGCATAATGCCTTTAACAGTGGTCATGACGATTTCTGAGTTCTCGTATTTGTCCACCATCACGTTGCCCTGGACCTTGACATGGCTTCCTATGGGTAATTTGGCCTTAAAGTCCGCGCACTCTTTTTGGTTTTTGGCCAGGTCATTATTCTCTTTAAATTCCCCAAAACGGATTTTGGCTAGAAGGCCATCGGTATCGTCCGCCAAAAGCACCGTGAGCATTACCGCATTGGTGCGCAGTTCCCGCTCTCGGTAGCCCACAACGCGCCCCTCTACCACTACGCCGTTTTCCTCCTCCTGCACTTCGGCCATGGGACGAGGCTTTTTTGTGATTTTGCGCCCGTACACCACCCCATCTTTGGCACGACCAGAAGGTGTTTCTCCTTCCACGGTGCGTAGGGCTTGCAAATAGGCTTCACTTTGGAAAAAATCATCCATGTCCGTATCGCAAGGTTCTGCCATTTCCTCTTCCGGAGGTTCCGGCGGTGGAAGAACTTCTCCCAGTTCCGGTTCTGGCGGCGCCACTTTGTCTTTTAAATTGACAAACGTAACCTGGGAAACAGCACAGGCAGCGGCCAGCTTTTTAGCTGCCGCTGCCAAATTGTCCTGATCCAGAGAAGTCACCATGGCTTCGTAAGCGATCTGCCAGGAATTGTCATTAGCATCAACCAGTACATACCGCAGCGCCATGCGTTCCAGCAGATTTCGTTGTTCCGGCGACAAGTCCAGCGTCACCATATAATCCAGGAAGACATGCCGATTGGGTATAATTTTATAAATGCTTGCTTCCATGGAACCTCCTTTATTCATCCCGTAACAAAATATCCTGCACGGCGTTAGTATTTTTTAACTCTGTAATGATTTCATTGGGATTATAATCCTTGGCAATTTTCAAGAGTAAATCCACCTGGATCCCGCCATCTGCCGGATTACTGCGCAAGTCCTGTATCCGGGTTTTAATATTTCTCGCCTGCAAATAATCCATCACAGCGGTCATACCATCTGGATTTTTCCCCATCAAAAGACGCACCCGACATTTGACGGTGCGCCCCGTAGGCAACACTTTGCGTTCCAGTCCCCGAATCAGCATCAACGTTACTAGCGACATAACCGTCGCAATCACGCTGACCCACAAAAGACCACTGCCTACGGCAAGACCAATCGCAGAAACCACCCAAAGGCTGGCTGCTGTGGTCAATCCTTTTACCGTAAGCCCTTCATGCAAAATGGTGCCCGCACCCAAAAAACCGATGCCGCTCACCACCTGGGAGGCAATCCGAGAAGGGTCCCTTCCTGCCGTTACTCCATCCGTCCCATAAATGGATACGATCATAAGGAGTGCCGATCCTGTAGCCACGAGTACATGGGTACGCAATCCCGCAGGACGATCTCCTGTGCTCCGTTCTAGTCCAATCAATCCGCCTAAAAACGCGGCCAAAATCAACCGCAGCGTAAAATGCCAAACCAGTCCATCAAACATGTTCCGTTCCTCCTGGTATGATTTTTTGATTCTTGTTGTGCTTCTTCTTGGGTTGAATTATAAGGCTTGGTTCAGTAACTCTTTTATGGCGGCTACATAATCGCCATCTAAGGCAATATCCACGGCTTCTTTTTTGCAGCGCAGCTTGGCCTCCATGGCATTACGTTCCATAGTGCGAGGACCGATCACAATGCGCAGTGGATAGCCAATAAGATCCGCATCTTTAAATTTCACGCCGGCCCGCTCGTTCCGATCATCCAGGAGCGTTTCCACTCCAGCAGCCGTCAAGGCGTCGTGAATTTCCAGGGCTTTGGCATTGCTGGCTTCGTCTTTACTATTTACCGGCACCACGATAACTTCATAGGGGGCAATGGCGCGGGGCATAATGATCCCGTTTTCGTCCCGGTGTTGCTCAATGACAGCCGCCAGGGTTCTGCCTACGCCAATTCCATAGCAGCCCATGACGATAGGCTTCTCTTTACCGCTTTCATCTAGGAACGTAGCATGCAGGGCTTCGGAATACTTGGTACCCAGCTTAAACACTTGTCCCACTTCTGTACCGCGGGCTTCCTGGATATGGCCCTTATGGCAATGGGGACAAATGTCCCCTGCCTTAGAGACAGCGATATCCACCACTTTGGTATAGACAAAATCCCGGGAGGGTTCTGCGTTTACATAGTGCACATCTTTTTCATTGGCACCGCAGCAGACATTGTGCATACGCATAACAGACGTATCCACCAGGATAATCGTCTTTTGGGTATCCAGTCCTATAGGCCCCATAAAGCCCGGCACTGTGCCAGCCTGCCGAATAAGTTCATCCGGAGCCATTTCCACTTCGTTGGCACCGACTGCATTCACTACTTTAATATCATTGACTTCCCGATCGCCCCGGACAAAGCAGAGCACAAGCCGGCCATCATCGGTGACAAAGGCGACAGCTTTGACACTTTTTTCTACAGGGGCATGGAGATATTCGCATACGGCTTCAATGGTGTTGCAGCCGGGTGTGCTTTTTTTATCAAGCGGCAGAGGGGCTTCTTCTGCTGCTTCCAGCGGCACGCATACGCCTTGCTCTACGTCGGCCGCATAATCGCAGCTATCGCAGTAGACAATACCCGCTTCCCCGCTGTCAGCCAGAGCCATAAATTCATGGGAGCCACTGCCACCAATAGCACCGCTATCGGCTTCAACCGGGCGATAATCCAATCCACACCGACTAAAAATCGCTTCATAGGCATGGTACATATTCCAGTAGGAAACATCCAAGCCCGCTTCATCCTTATCAAAGGAATAATTATCCTTCATGATAAATTCCCGGCTGCGGATCAGCCCAAAACGAGGACGCTTTTCATCGCGGAATTTACTCTGTATCTGGTACAGGTTCACCGGTAGTTGTTTATAACTGGTCAATTCCCCTTTGACCAGGGTGGTAATCATTTCTTCATGGGTGGGCCCTAGGCAAAAATCCCGGCCATGCCGGTCTTTAAGTTTGAACATTTCTTCCCCATAGACGTCCCAGCGGCCGCTTTCCTCCCAGATTTCAGAGGGCTGCACAATGGGCATCATGATTTCCTGGGCGCCTTTTTTATCCATTTCTTCCCGGATAATAGTCTCAATTTTTTTGATACTCCGCCAGGCAAGTGGAAGATAGGTATAAAGCCCTCCGGCAATTTTACGGATGTACCCAGCCCGCAACATCAGTTTATGACTTTCCAGGACCGCTTCCGCGGGAACCTCCCGGAGAGTTGGAGCATACAAATTCGAAACACGCATACGTTACAGCTTCCTTTCTGCTAAAATTTGATCAATTTCATGAAATAAAGCCGGTAAAAGCGCCGTTTC
The DNA here is from genome assembly GCA_019416065.1 of Acidaminococcus sp. Taxonomy (GTDB): domain Bacteria; phylum Bacillota; class Negativicutes; order Acidaminococcales; family Acidaminococcaceae; genus Acidaminococcus. Next base: position 28,997 of record DXYB01000001.1, read on the forward strand.
CGGCACCTTCCGGATGATTTTTCCCTTGCGGAACAAAAGACCTTCCCCTTTGCCGCCGGCAATGCCCACATCGGCCTCTCGCGCTTCTCCAGGCCCATTCACCACGCAGCCCATAACGGCTACACTGATAGGGGTTGTAATCGTAGCCAGGTGTTGTTCCACAGCTTGTGCCATTTTTTCCAAACTGACGCTGGTGCGTCCACAGGTGGGACAGGATACCAGTGTGGGACCATGCTGCCTAAGTCCCAGGGATTTTAAAATTTCATAGCCCGCATCCACTTCCGCGCCAGGATCACCGGTAAGACTGACACGAATGGTGTCACCGATCCCTTCTGCTAAAAGTGTGCCGATGCCTACGGCAGATTTAATCAGTCCACTGCGAATCGTACCCGCTTCTGTAATACCTACATGGAAGGGGTAATCACAAGTTGTCGCCATCAGCCGATAGGCTGCCAGCGTAAGCGGGACATCGTGAGCTTTTAAACTCACGGCAATATAAGGGTAATCCATCTCTTCCAGGATGCGAATATGACGCCAGGCGGCTTCTACCATAGCTTCTGCAGTAGGATGCCCGTATTGTTCCAAAAGATCTTTAGGCAAACTCCCAGCGTTTACTCCGATCCGAATAGGAATCTGGCGGTTTTTAGCCGCCATCACCACTTTTTCTACCTGCTCCCGTCCCCCGATATTGCCCGGGTTAAGACGCAGGGCATCCACACCGGATTCCAATGCCTGAAGCGCCAGACGATAATCAAAATGAATATCTGCCACAATGGGCAGTGGAGATTGTTTTTTGATTTCCGCAAGGGCAACGGCCGCCTCCATTGTGGGAACCGCGCAGCGGACGATTTCACAGCCCCGATCTGCCAGGGAATGGATTTGTGCCACGGTGGCCTCTATATCTTCCGTCTTGGTATTGGTCATGGACTGGACCACAACGGGAAACTCCCCACCTATTTTCACGGATCCAATCGCAAGAACCCGGGTTTTTCTTCGTTCCATGAGCACCTCCCTGCAATGGCAAAGTGCACAGAACAAGCAGAATCAGCCGTGCATTGTTCCTATCCTGTGCACAATCCGTTTTATTATACCATGAGATGATATTTTTTTCTATCAACAAAAAAGCCCCCTGCTCACAGGCAGGAGGTCGCTTCTTTGCAGGAGGCCCCTGGTCACGGCCAGCGGGGTAACTCCCAAGTACAAGCCTATCAATTTATTTTTCTGCACCAAACCATTTTTCGTAGAGCTGTTTATAAGAACCGTCTTTTTTCATATCGGCCAGGGCCTTATTTAGGGCATCACCCAACGCTTTGTCCTTTTTGTTGGTCGCAATGCCGTAGAAATCGCCTTTCTGCGGTTCTCCTACACTCTTGGCATATTCACTGCCGCCCTGTTTCAAGAAATACTGCAAGACAGGCAAATCACTGATCACGGCATCGCATCCGCCGTTTTTCAGTTCTAGGCAAGCCAAGTCGCTGCTATCAAATGTTTTAACTTTGGCACCCTGGATTTTAGCGGCTGCATCCGCTCCTACAGTCCCCATTTGTACGGCAATGGTTTTTCCTTTTAGGTCATCCAGACCTTTGATCGCCTCATTATCCTTACGGACGATGGCCATTAAGCCCGACTCATAATACGGATCGGTGAAATTTACTTTTTGTTTCCGGGCGTCAGTAATACTCATGCCTGTGATGATCACATCAATATTCCCGGATTCCAAAGAGGGAATCAACCCATCAAACCCTATGCTTTTAATGGTTACCTTTTCAATCCCTGCTTTTTTCGCCAGGGCATTGATCATGTCAATATCAAATCCCATCACCTTACCATCTTTTTGATCGGTAAATTCAAAAGGGGCAAAACTGGGATTGGTTCCCACGACGATTTCCTTTTTTACCGTATCTGCTTTCGGTGTTTCCGCCGTTTTTGTTTCACTGCCACATCCTGCCATGGCAAAGAGACTTACCGTCGCCAGCATCCCTAACATCCATTGTATCTTTTTCATAGTCATTTCGCTCCTCTTAGATAATTTTTATACGATTTTTATAGGATGATTATACACAATCCAGAAATTTTATGCAATACTTTTTTATAAAAAAACTGGTACCTGTATAAACAGATACCAGAAGTAAAATTTTCTTATAGTGCTGCTTTAGCAGTTTCTACCAATTTGGTGAAAGCGGCTGCATCATTCACAGCCATATCTGCCAGGACTTTACGATCCAGAACAACACCAGCTTTGGTCAGGCCATTCATGAAACGGCTATAGGACAAACCATTCATCCGGGTTGCAGCATTGATCCGGGCAATCCAAAGTTTGCGGAATTCACGTTTTTTGGCTCTGCGGTCACGACGGGCATACATCAGGGCCTTCATAACGGTTTCATTGGCTTTTCTGAACAGCTTGCTCTTAGATCCTCTGTAGCCTTTGGCCAGAGCCAGGATATGTTTATGACGTCTATGGGCGGTTACGCCGACTTTAATTCTTGCCATGGTACAATTTCCTCCTTACCTTTTTTCTGCTTACGCGTAGGGCAACATCTTAGCAACGCGTTCATGGTCCGTTTTATGAACCAGGGCCGCTTTGCGCAGGTTTCTCTTGCGGGTAGGAGATTTGTGTTCCAGGATATGGCTCCGGAAAGCCTTACTACGCTTGAATTCACCAGTAGCGGTCGCTTTAAAACGTTTAGCAGCAGATCTGCGGGTTTTCATCTTCGGCATGATTGGATTTCCTCCTTATGATTTAGAACTTTTGGGAGCAACGATCATAATCATGTTGCGCCCTTCCAGTTTCGGCTTTCTTTCTACAGTAGCAAGATCCTGCAGTTTTTCAGCCATTCTATTCAGTAATTGTTCACCCAGTTCAGGATGGGTCATTTCCCGCCCCCGGAACATAATGGTGACTTTTACCTTGTCACCGCCTTGTAAGAAGCGGATGGCATGCTTGGTTTTCACGTCAAAGTCATGATCTTCGATCCGGATACGCAGTTTAACTTCCTTCACGTCGATAATCCTTTGTTTCTTCCGTGCTTCTTTTTCTTTTTTCTGCTGTTCATACAGATATCTGCCATAATCCATAATTCGGCAGACAGGAGGTTTGGCACCCGGGGCAATTTCTACCAGATCCATATGACGCTCATCAGCCAGACGCAGCGCTTCATGAATTTCCATAATCCCCAGTTGTTCCCCGTCCACAGTATTTACACGGACGACTCGTGCGCGGATTTCCTCATTAATCCGCAATTCCTCTTTTGCTATGACGTTCACCTCCCAGTACAGTGAAAGCAAAATAAAAAACAGGCGAACCAAAAGTCCACCTGTGAGTCAGTTTTCTCATTGACCCTGTCGAGCATTGCCGCAAGGTGAGAAGCAGGTGGCTTCTACTTTGGATACTTGATTATACTACCACATCCTGTCGTATCCGTCAAGGATTTATTAAAAATTCCCGGAGGGACCACGCCCTTCGGGAATCGTAGTACGGTTTTTAGTTTTCAGACGAACTATGTTTTTACATCATGCCGCCAGGCATACCTGCTGCAGGAGCAGCAGCTGCTTTTTCTTCCGGTTTTTCCGCTACAACCGCTTCCGTGGTCAGAATCATGGAAGCAATGGAAGCAGCGTTTTGCAGTGCGGAACGGGTTACTTTGCAAGGATCCACAATACCAGCTTTCACCATATCCACATATTGTTCCGTAGCCGCGTTGAATCCAACACCCTTGTCCGCTTTCTTCACGGCTTCAACAATCACAGCCCCTTCCAGGCCTGCGTTATTGGCGATTTGCCGTACGGGTTCTTCAATGGCGCGGCTGACAATGTCAATACCGGTCTTTTCATCCCCTTCAGCATCCGCTTTCAAGGCTTCCAGCACAGGCTGTACTTGCAGGAGAGCGGTACCGCCACCAGCTACAATACCTTCTTCTACGGCAGCTCTGGTTGCGTTCAGAGCATCTTCAATACGCAGTTTCTTATCTTTCAGTTCGGTTTCCGTAGCAGCACCGACTTTGATGACGGCTACGCCACCGGACAATTTAGCCAGGCGTTCCTGCAGTTTTTCTTTATCAAACTGGGAAGTGGTTTCCGGAATCTGGGTACGGATGGAAGCAATCCGGTCTGCAATGGCTTGTTTGTCACCGCCGCCATCTACGATGGTGGTCAGTTCCTTGGTCACCCGAACTTGTCCAGCCGTTCCCAGATCTTCCAGGGTAGCGCTGTCCAGTTTCCGGCCTACTTCTTCACTGATCACCGTAGCACCGGTCAAAGTGGCAATATCCTGCAGCATAGCTTTCCGACGATCACCGAAGCCAGGAGCCTTAACAGCAACAGCCTTAAAGGTACCACGCAGTCTGTTCACGACCAAAGTAGCCAGTGCTTCGCCTTCTACATCTTCTGCAATGATCAGCAGTTCTCTGCCCTGTTGTACTACTTTTTCCAGAACGGGCATAATGTCATTAATCAGGGTAATCTTCCGGTCGGTAATAAATACGTACGGATTGCTCATGACAGATTCCATCTTGTCCGGATCGGTCACCATGTAGGGGGAAATATAGCCGCGGTCAAACTGCATGCCTTTCACAGTTTCCAGGGAAGTTTCCATGGTCTTGGATTCTTCTACAGTGATAACGCCATCGTTACCTACTTTTTCCATAGCATCAGCAATCAAACCGCCAATTTGTTCGTCGCTGGCAGAAATGGAAGCAACCTGGGCTTTTTCTTCCTTGGTGCTAACGGTCTTAGCACTCTTTTGCAGGGCATCTACCAGGGCATCAGAAGCTTTCTTGATGCCTTTTTTCAATACCATGGGGTTGGCACCTGCTACTACGTTTCTCATGCCTTCGTTTACAATGGCTTGCGCCAGAACGGTAGCGGTCGTAGTCCCATCACCAGCTACGTCGTTGGTCTTGGTAGCAACTTCCCGCACCAGGGCAGCACCCATATTTTCTACAGGATCTTCCAATTCAATATCTTTGGCAATGGTCACACCATCATTGGTAATGGTAGGAGAACCAAATTTCTTTTCCAGGACTACGTTACGGCCTTTGGGCCCCAAGGTAACTTTTACCGCATCGGCCAGGGCATTGACACCGCGTTCCAGACCGCGACGAGCATCTTCATCAAAGTTAACAAATTTAGCCATCTTAATCGCTCCTTAATTCCAAATTATATACGGCTGTGTATTCTCTACCAGGTAGGGAATACGATTTTTTCATTTTTCAACAACGGCAAGAATGTCGCTGTCTCTCAGAATAATATAATCTTTCCCGTCCAGGGTGAGATCACTGCCAGAATACTTGGCAAAAACCACTTCATCTCCCGGTTTGACAGAAGAGGGAACGCGCGTACCATTGTCCAGCAGACGGCCAGTGCCCACTGCTACGACTTTACCAGTCTGGGGTTTATCCTTATGCGCCGTATCCGGCAGGTAAATCCCGCTATCCGTTTTTTCTTCTTGCACAATCGGTTCCACTACAACATGATCATCTAAAGGCTTTAGCATCTTAATGAATCCCCTTTCCTTTTATCACCAAGCAGGTTGGTCTTTGCTTTTTTGATTTATTAGCACTCATTCAATTGGAGTGCTAACTACAGTATTAATAATACCATGTTTTCAAAAAAAAGCAAGCCCTTTGAAAAAAATTCTCAAAGAGCTTGTTTGTTTTTGTTTTGCAATGCCCCAAAGCACTTAGCAAGCGTTCCAAATTCCTCTATGGATAGCGTTTCTCCTCGCCTGGAACCATCAATCCCTGCATGTTCCAGAAGTGCCGTAACGGAATCAGTAGAAAGGCCCAGCCCTTTCAGACAGGTTTTTAACATTTTTCTGCGCTGGGAAAAGGCGGCACGAACCACCTGAAAAAATAGTTTTGGTGCCACTTCCACCACAGGCTGTTCGCGTTTTTCACAAACGACCACCATGGAATCCACTTTGGGAGCAGGCATAAAGTCCGTCCGTGGGACCGGGATAGCCAGTTCTGGCTTAGAATAATATTGCAGTGCTAAAGATAGCGGTCCATAGTCTTTGCCACCGGGCTGTGCCGTCATCCTCTCTGCCACTTCTTTTTGCACCATGACAACCAGGCGCTTTAAAGGCAGTTCCTGTTCCAAAAGCGCAAAAATTATGGGCGTCGTAATATAATACGGCAGATTTGCGGCCACCGTAAAGGGCCTATGCTCCGTCACTTCTGCCAAATTCAGTTTAAGCACGTCCCCCGGAACGATTTCTACATTATCATAGCCTTCCAAGGTATGGGCAAGTACGGGAAGCAGCGTTTGGTCAATCTCCACGCTTTTTACGTCCGCGCCAGTTTCCGCCAGCGCCTGTGTCAGCGTTCCGATGCCTGGCCCGATTTCCAGTACCAGGTCTCCCGGGCCAATCTGGGATTTTTCTGCGATACCACGCACCACTTGTTCATCGATAAGAAAATTTTGCCCGAATTTTTTTTTCGCTTTAAGATGAAAGGCCTGCAGAATATAGCGGGTAACCTCCCGTGAAGCGATTACAGGATGCAGCATAGTTTTATTCCTCCTGCTCTGCCAAACGAACAGCGGCCTGAAATTCTTCCCGCGATACGCCGTAATTGTTCAAGCGGTAGAGCATCTGCTTGGCATTGCCATAGCCGATACCTAAGATAGCGCCTACCTTGTCCCGTCTTATTGCAGCGAGCGGCGTACCAGAAAGTCCGGACAAAAATAAGTCCCGAGAGGAAAATTCCTTTCGGGGCTCCATTTCCTGAAAACGAACTTTGGACAAGGCTTTACAAATGGCCTCGGGGCTCGCCTCTTCAATGCCCACATCATTGTGAGCCAGGGCCTCCGCCTTGGGCACAAAAGCCTGTCCAGCCTTGGGAAAGCGTTCCGTCAAAAATTTACGAATCCGTTCTCCCGGGCTGTCGGGATCTGTTAAAATAATGATCCCCCGTTTCCGGTATGCTGCTGCAATCAGTTCCAAGGTATGGGGAGCAAGGGTATAGCCGCCAGTTTCAATGGTATCAGCTTCCACCGCCTGTTTAACCGCCACGGTGTCCATTTTTCCTTCTACCACTAGTACTTCTTTCAGCACACGATTCTCCTGTTATTCCAAGATATACATGGTCACGTTTCGTCGACCCCAGTTGATGGCGTCGCCGTAGTTATCCATGTACAAGTCAATTCGGTTGCCATTGATGGCACCGCCGCAATCCCCTGCTACCGCGAACCCATAGCCAGGAATATACATCCGCGTTCCATACGGAATCACGCTGGGATCCACAGCCACAATCCCATGATAGGGTACAACGCCTGTAGAAGTCAGGCCTGTACCGCTGCCTTCAGCCAGAGTATAGGCGGAAGCTTCCACCTGACGGGCAGACCGATACCTGACAAAACCACGACTTGTTTCAATGGTATTGACCAGATTTTTTCCTGTGCCCACGTCAACCACTTCTGGAACAGGGGCCGTCATGACTTCCGAGTTGATTTCCTGTTTAACTTCCATCTTGCCAACTTTAACGGTCCGGTAGGTTACTTTTGCAGTTCCGTTTTTCCCTGCGCTAACCACGTTTTGCCGCCCTCTGGGCAGATCGTCGTTATTGCGCAATTCCCGTCCAAAAGGAATTTCCTTGGTCTCTGTGAGCACCTTGTTAGTAGGACTCATAACATGGATGGTCATGCCAGGCTTCATTTCTGTATCCAATCCAGGATACACCTGGTAGCCATCATAGTCCACGCCCACTGCATTCAATACGTCGCGAACTGTTTTGCGCCCTATGGTATATTCCGTTGTTCTGCCATCTTTCCAGACTTTTACCGGTACGGCACGAATTACTTCAATCGTCGAACCATCCGTTAATTTATTACCGCTTTTTAAACCATACCCATCTGCTTTTTCCAGAACAATACCGGCTTCTTCCAAAGCACCAGCTACCGTCAAGGCACGGGTACTAAGTGTCTGGGTCTTGCCATCTACCTGGATGGTAATCTTTTTCGGCTGGGCTGCAAATCCCAGGAAATTCAGGCTTGCCATCACAAGCAGTACGCAAACTACCCATTTATAGGGCCGTTTATAAGGTGTTGTTTTTCTCAAATTTTCGCCTCCTTACGGGGTTTATCCTACCATGGGAGGTGAATATTGTCAAAGCAAAATTAGCACCTAGTTATAATACTATACACAATTTTCTTTTATAAATGTGATGAATCGGAAACTTTTACAGTCATTTTTGCTGTTTGGGAATCTTCCAAAACAGCTGGTGCATGTTATTTGTTGAAATTTTTATGATATCTTTGCAGGTCATATCCCGGAGTTCAGCCGCTTTTTCTGCCACAAGATGCGTATACAGCGGCGTGTTTCGTTTGCCCCGAAAAGGAACCGGTGCCATATACGGGGAATCCGTTTCAAAAAGGATCCGATCCAAGGGGACCTGCCGCAAAATTTCCCGGATGCCTCGATCATTTTTAAACGTGCTCGTTCCGCCAAATCCCAGATACCAGCCTTGCGCCAGTGCTTCTTCTGCCATGTTCCAATCTCCAGAAAAGCAGTGCAGGACGCCTTTAACGCCTTCTCCATGCTTGCGGATTATCGTCATAATATCGGCATGTGCTTCCCTATCATGAATGATAAGGGGTAGGTTGGTTTCCCTAGCCAAGGCAAATTGCCGGATTAAAAATTCTTGCTGCTGATCATGGGGGGACGCTTCATCATTATAGTAATCCAGCCCCACTTCCCCGATGGCGACGACTTTAGGATCGCCGCACCAGGCAGCAAGCTGTACAAGATCCTCCAGGCTTGCATGTCCGATATCTTCCGGATGGATCCCTACTGCGGCCCAAACAAAAGGATAGGTATGGGCCAATGTCAGCGCTTTTTGGGAGCTAATAAGATCACAGCCGGGATCAATGACCCCGGCCATGGTTTCGCCAATTTCTGTAAGTAACACGTCCCGGTCTGCAGCAAACGCTGCATCATCCAGGTGTGCGTGGGTATCCCACAAAAGTTGTTGGCACATATTATTTTTCTGTTTCCTCTTCCTGGATGCGGGGGAAAATTGGTTGTCCCTTTTGTACCTTTGTACCATCTGGCAAGTTTCCCCATACTGCTTCTGCAAGGTCAAACTGTTCCGGCACAGTTAGTCCCAATTGCTCAAAAATCTTGGGTGCTGTAAAGGGCATCATGGAAGAAATCAGAATAGCAATCGTCCGTACCGCGTCTGCCAGATTATACATCACTGCTTCCAGGCGCTTTGCTTCCTCTGGTTTTTTCGCCAGAATCCAGGGCGTAGTTTCATCAATGTATTTATTGGCAGCTCCGATAAAGTTCCAAATGGCCCGGATGCTGCCATTTAAATCATAGGCATCCATTGCCTTTTCGTAGTCAGCCACAGTGGTTTCTGTAAGGGCACGGAACACTGCATCCGTAGCATTATCTACCACGGTCTTGTGCACAATGCCTTTATGATATTTTTCAATCATGGACACGGTCCGGTATTGCAAGTTACCTAGGTCGTTGGCAAGATCCGCATTGATTCGTTTAATCAATGCTTTCCGAGAATAGTTTCCATCACTGCCCAGATTAATCTCCCGTAAAAGGAAATACCGCACCGCATCAGGCCCAAATTCTTTGATTGGTTGTACCGGATCCACCACATTGCCCTTGGACTTGCTCATTTTTTCTCCATCCACCACAAGCCAGCCATGTCCATAGACCATTTTCGGCAGAGGAAATCCCATAGCCATCAGCATGCACGGCCAGATAATGGTATGGAAGCGGACAATTTCCTTGCCCACCAGGTGCAAATCTGCTGGCCAGAACTTATTGAATTTGTCCATATCCTGGCCAAATCCAATGCCGGTGAAATAGCACAATAGCGCATCAAACCACACATACACCACATGTTTGGGATCCCAAGGCACCGGAATCCCCCAGTCAAAGCTGGTGCGGCTGATGCACAGGTCATCCAGTCCCTGTTTGATGAAATTGATCATCTCATTGCGACGGCTGGCTGGCTGGATAAAATCAGGATTCTGTTCAATATAGTCCAGCAAGCGATCTGCATACTTGGACGTACGGAAGAAATAACTGGATTCCTTCATCTTTTCCACGGGGCGTCCGCAATCCGGGCATACGCCCCCTGCCTCATCCACCTGATGCTGGGTCCAGAACGATTCACAAGGCACGCAGTACAGTCCTTCGTAATCTTTTTTGTAGATATCGCCCTGGTCATAGACTTTTTGTAGCAGGGTCTGCACCGTTTTTTGATGTTCCGGGCTGGTAGAACGCACAAAGCTGGTGTAGCTTACACCCAATAACTTCCACAGTTCTTTGAAATCTCCAACAATCTTATTCGTATAATCAATGGGTTGTACCCCATTTTCTTCTGCTTTCCGCTGGATCTTCTGCCCGTGTTCGTCGCTGCCAGTAATAAACTGTACATCATACCCACGAGCCCGTTTGTACCGGGCGATGGTATCTGCAATGGTGGTACAGTACGCATGCCCGATATGCAAATCCGCACTGGGATAGTAAATCGGTGTTGTAATATAAAAAGCAGGTTTTTCCATACTCCAAGTCCCCTTCATAGCAATTTCTCTTTATCATTCTGGTATTTTCTTATCATATCACAAATGGTCCATAAAAGGAATGGCCCGAATAGGCCCCAGAGCAGTCATTTTACGAAGAGATATGCTACAATAAAGAAAAGTTGTACAGGAAAGGGGCTTACAAACATGATCCGCATGAATAATGATTATAATCACGCTGCCCACCCGGCAGTTCTCAAAGCACTTTGGGAGAGCCAAAATACAGCCTATCCCGGTTATGGGGAAGATAGCTGGTGTGAAAAAGCGGCAGAAGTCATCTCATCCCACTTAGGCGGCGTAAAGGCAAAGATTCACTTTTTTGTCGGCGGCACACCGGCTAACCAAAATCTTATTGACGCGGCGCTGCGTCCATGGCAAAGCGTACTCTGTGCGGAAAATGGCCACATCAATGCCCATGAAGGCGGTTCTATTGAACACATAGGACACAAGGTGATCGCCTTACCGGGCAAAGAAGGGAAATTGACGGCGGCAGCCATCCGTAGCGCCATGGAAGCGTATGAAAAAAGCGGGAAAGCAGAATGGCTGACCCAGCCTAAATTGGTGTATATTTCCTCTCCGTCCGAATATGGTACCATTTATTCTCTGGAAGAGTTAACAGCCATCCATGATGTATGTAAGCAATACGGCCTGTATCTTTTTTTAGACGGAGCCAGGATGGCCTATTATTTGACAGCTCCTGGCTGTGATGTAACGCTTGCCGATATTGCGCGGCTCACCGATGCCTTTTATATCGGGGGTACCAAATGCGGTGCTCTTATGGGCGAAGCCATGGTGCTGGTGAACCCTGCTCTTTGGGAATACTTCCGCACCTCCATGAAGCAAAACGGCTCCATCCTGGCTAAAGGCTGGTTGTTGGGACTGCAGTTTTATACCTTGTTGAAAGATAATCTGTATTTTACCCTGGCGCAAAAAGCCAATGCCCAGGCCCAACGCATTCAAAAAGCCTTTCAGGATACAGGTATTCCCCTTTTAGTCAACAGCCCTACCAATCAGCAGTTTGTGATTCTGACCAACGCCCAGGCAGTCCAGCTACAAAAAAAGGTTATCTGTGAACCAGAGGGCCCTGTGGATGATAAGCACTTATGCCTGCGCCTTTGCACCAGCTGGAGCACCACGGAAGAAGAAGTAGAAAGCGTATTAGAGGCTATCCGAGCACTGTAATTTTTTCAAGTAAAAGCTGTCATGATGTAATTCATGACAGCTTTTTTCTTATGCTTTTTTCTTTTCCATAATCTGTTTGGCGGCGGCCATAATGGCCAATCTTCCATGCTCAAAGGTAAGGCCGCCCTGCATGTAAACGGTATAAGGTGCACGCATAGGCCCATCGGCAGATAATTCAATGGAAGCCCCCTGGACAAAGGTTCCGGCTGCCATAATGATCTCATCCTGATACCCGGGCAAGGGGGACGGAACCGGTGTCACATGAGCATCTACTGGAGAATTTGCCTGAATGGCCTCGCAGAAAGCGCAAAGATTCTCACCACTATTTAAGGTAATGGTCTGGATAATGTCGCTACGTACATCATCAGGCAAAGGCTGCACGGTAAAACCCAAGGATTGAAACACGCTGGCAGCAAAAATAGCCGTTTTTACAGCCTGCAGTACCACATGCGGCGCAAAGAAAAGCCCCTGGTAAAATTCCCGTGCAGTATCCCCCAGCGTCGCTCCCATTTCACCGCCCAAGCCAGGAGCCGTGAGCCGGAAAGACGCTTGCTCTACCAGATCTTTACGGCCTGCAATATAGCCACCTACGGGAGCAAGGCCGCCCCCCAAATTTTTAATCAGGGAACCGGCAATAAGATCTGCCCCCACTTCCGTAGGTTCTTTTTCTTCCAGAAATTCCCCATAGCAATTATCCACAAAGCAGATAATATCTGGACGGACTTTTTTCACAGCCGTAAAAATCTCTCCAATTTCTGCCACAGTCAGGGTTTTACGTACCGTACTGTAGCCGCAGGAGCGCTGGACATGCACCAGTTTCGTCCGAGGTGTCAGACTTTTAAGGAGTCCGGGAATATCTGGATGATCCCCCTCCATGGGAATTTCTTTATAAGTAACTCCCAAATCCGCCAAAGATCCAGGAACTTTAACAGGATACCCAATAACCGTCTGCATGGTATCATAAGGGGCACCGGTAGCTGCAATCATTTCATCTCCTGCATGGAGATTCCCCAAAAGGGCCACTGCCAGGGCATGGGTCCCGGAAACAAATTGGGAACGAACCAGTGCCGCCTCTGTTTTAAAAATATCCGCATAAATTCCATCCAAAGCATCCCGCCCCGTATCGGAATAGGCATAACCCGTGGTGGGTTTCATATAATAATCTGACAGTTGGTGCCGGGCAAAAGCATCCAGCACTTTTTTAGTATTCACAAGAGCAGCCTGTTCATGCACCTTAGCATGACGAGCTACTGTTAAGAGAGCTGCTTCTTCTATTTTTTTCCAATCTAGCTGCACTGGTCTCACTCCTTCTTGATTTCATAGGGCGCATAGGGTTCTAGTAACGCTTCTTCCAAGCGGACTTTTAGCTCCGTACCCTTTGCTCCATAGTTTTCTTCCAGGACGGTCGCCTCTGCATGGAGACGGGCTACCAAACTGCCCTTGTCATAGGGAATGCATAGCTGCATTTCCTGCATTCTGCGCCCCAGCATGCGGGAAATTTCATCCAGCAGCTTGGGCAGTCCTTCCCCTGTTTTGGCAGAAAGACACACCGTATGTTCATGTTGTTCCAGTCTATGCCGCAAGCCTTCAAATGCAGGGATTTTATCCATTTTATTGTACACCGTCAAAATAGGTTTATCCATAACTCCTAGTTCCTGAAGGACCTGGTACACCGCTTCAGCCTGTTCCTGATATAAAGGATGGCTGCCGTCAATGACATGAACCAAAAGGTCGGCATCTTTCACAACTTCTAAGGTAGATTTAAATGCCGCCACCAACTGATGGGGCAACCGCTGAATAAAACCTACCGTATCAGTCACAGTACAATGCCCTTGCTGCGGTAATTCCAGCTGCCGCGTAGTCGGATCCAACGTGGCAAAAAGCTGGTCCTTAGCGTAAATATCGGAATGAGTCAGTGCATTGAGTAGCGTGCTTTTCCCCGCATTGGTATACCCCACCAGGGATACTTGCTTATTTTGATTCTTTATCCGTGCCCGCCCCTGCTGGCTGCGGCTTTTTTTCATTTTTTGAATTTGCCCTTCCAGAAACGTAATCCGTTCCCGAATCCGCCGGCGGTCTACTTCTAGTTTTGTTTCCCCCGGACCACGCGTCCCGATACCACCACCTAGCCGGGACAGACTGGTCCCCTGTCCCATGATGCGCGGCAGAGTATATTGTAACTGCGCTAGCTCCACCTGCAGTTTGCCTTCACTGGTACGAGCCCTTTGGGCAAAAATATCCAAGATTAAATCAGTCCGGCTGATCACCCTGGTTCCCAACGTCCGTTCCAAATTCCGTTGCTGCGCTGGGGACAACTCATCATCAAAAATGCACAGATCCACATCTTCTTGTTGTGCAAATAAAGAAAGTTCTTGCACCTTTCCTTTTCCAATAAAATAAACAGGATCTGGTTTGGGACGGCTTTGTAGAAAACGACCAACCACAACAGCTCCAGCAGTTTCAGTCAGCTGTCCCAATTCCTGAATGGAATCTTCTGCCGTCCAGCGGCTCTTATTTTCTCCCCAAGAAAGGGAGACCAAAAGAGCTCGTTCCGGTGCTTCAGTCAAATTGTGACCGCCAGTTTTTTTGGCCAGTATTTTTTCAACGGCATGAACTGCTTGTCCAAAAGGGAGCTTGGCAGCTTCTTTTGCCGTAAAAGCACCAAATTCCTGGATGACAGGCTCCATTTGTTCCGTAAGGTCTGTAATCATGCCAAAGGAGAGCTGTGGCTCGGCACTGGGAGTATCCCACGCAAGGGCTACCATAGCATCAAAATGCAAATCCCGCAAAGCAGACAAATCCACTTTGCTTAGCCGCGGCGGACCACTAGGATGGGTGTGGACGCAGTAAATCCCGCTCAACCGTTTTATACTGCGCCGGTTGTCCATCCTGGGCAGTTCCACTTGCCGATCACTGCCCACGGCAACTGCTGTGATAGTTCCTTTCCGGTCAATATATAGGGAAACTTCCCGGCCAATTGCACCAGAAATATCCCGCAAAGAAAGGGCCAACTCCCAAGATAGCAGTTGGCCCTCCTCCACTTTTTGTTCATAAAACGCTTCCAATTGGGTAAGGACCTGTTTTTTTAAGCCCTCTGTGTTGCCATAAATGGTCTGCGCCATGAATGTTCTCCTTGTTTTAGCTCCGTGCTCTGGCCGGTTCCATATTGACACGGCTGCCCCGTATGGTATTCCGGTGCATCGCCCCCAAAACTTTTTCAGCATATTCTGAAGGCACTTCCACAAAGCTGAATTTATCATAAATACTAATGCGCCCAATACTCTTAGCAGGGATTTCCGCTTCAATAGCAATACTCTGGATAATATCCCGCACCGTTACATGGCTAGAGCGCCCGATATTGGCAAATAACCGTACCATCCCCGGTTCTGCCCCCGTATGGCTGAGGGAATCCGGCAAGGCGCCTTCTTCTACAGGAGTTTCCAGGGCTTTGGCCCCTTCTTGCATGAATTTCAAGGCTGCTGCCGCAATATCCTGCACATCATAGTCTTTTTCCAACGTTTCCACAATGGGTAAATAATCCTGGTAGCGTTCTTGTTCCAAAATGCTCTGCATCTTGGATACGATCTGTTCCCGCTGCCGTTCCAATACGCTGGCATCCGTGGGCAAGGTTCCCCGCACAATTTTAGTCCGGATGCTGCGTTCAATAAGTTTCAGTTGGCGGAACTCACGAGGCGTGATAAAAGTCAGCGCTACGCCCGTATTACCGGCACGCCCGGTCCGTCCGATCCGATGTACATAACTTTCAGGATCCTGGGGTACGTCAAAATTCACCACATGGGTAATATTGTCGATGTCGAGCCCCCTGGCTGCCACATCCGTAGCTACTAAGATATCGGCCTGGCCGCTGCGGAATTTTTTCATCACCCGGTCCCGCTGGTTTTGTGACAAATCTCCATGCAATCCTTCGGCCTCATAGCCCCGAGTGGCAAGCGCAATAACCAATTCGTCCACACCTTTTTTAGTCCGACAGAACACGATCATTTTACAATCATCGGTGGTATCCAGAATCCGGCAAAGTCCATCCACTTTGTCCCGTGTCTCATAGTAATACTGGTCAATCGTGGGCGCCGTCACTACTTCCTTATGAATGGCCACCAGTTTCGGGGCCTTCATATACTTTTTGCTGATAGACAGGATGGGCCGAGGCATGGTAGCAGAAAATAGCATGGTCTGCCGCTGGGCCGGAACGTTTTTGATGATATTTTCCATATCATCTACAAAGCCCATATCCAACATTTCGTCCGCTTCATCCAGTACTAAAAAGTGGACATTCTCTAAATCAATCGTCCCTCTCCGGATATGGTCCAAGAGACGACCTGGTGTACCGATGACTACCTGGATTCCCCGTTTTAAACTGCGAATTTGCCGCTCAATAGGCTGTCCGCCGTATACAGGCAGCACTCGTACACGTTTAGTACGGCCAATTTTGCTGATTTCATCTGCTACCTGGATACACAGTTCCCGGGTAGGCGACATAACCAGCGCCTGAATGGTCCGGTCTTTTTCATCCAGATTCTGGACAATAGGAATTCCAAAAGCTGCGGTTTTCCCTGTGCCAGTCTGCGCTTGTCCGATCAGGTCACTGCCTTCCAGTGCCAAAGGGATGGACGCTTTTTGTATGGGAGAAGGTTCTTCAAACCCCATATCTTTCAGCGCTGTAATAATTTTATGATCCAAATGGAAATCTTCAAAAGTGGAAATTTCTTGCTGTTGTTCATTTTCCTGTTGTTCTTGCATTTCTTGATTTTCCGTCATACTGACTCCTTATAAGTTCTTTATCCGATCCATAGCTAGGGACAATGCCTGCATGGCAGCCCGGAGTTTAATCGTCGTCCGTGCTGCTTTAAAGCGGCATTCCCGAACTTTGGTACCATTTTTATCTGCCACACCTACATAGACTAGGCCCACAGGCTTATTCTGGGTGCCGCCACCGGGCCCGGCAAGACCTGTAATGCTGACGCCCAGATCCGTCCCCATACGGCTGCGAATACCCTCTGCCATTTCCTGACAAGTTTTCTCACTAACAGCCGTGTACGTATCCAACGTTTCCTGTTTCACGCCAAGAAGTTGCTGTTTCACTGCATTGGTATAGCTCACCACGGATCCCACCAGATACTCCGAGCTTCCAGGAATATCCGTAACCATACTGGAAGCAAGACCTCCCGTACAGGATTCCGCAAAGGCAATGGTCAGGCGTTTTTCTTTTAGTCGTTTGCCCAGAGCCTCCGGTAACGTCTCATAGTCTACGCCATAGATATATTCCCCTAGAATTTGGCGAATTTCCTTTTCCTTTTCCTGGTTCAGGGATTCAGCTTTTTCAAGGGTATCACTTTTGGCGGTAATGCGGATGATAATTTCTCCGTTGCGTGCATAAATGGCAATGGTAGGATTGGTTTGTGCCATCACCAGCTGATCCAGCATCTCGGCTACCTTGGATTCCGTCAATCCCCGTAGATGCAATACCCGGGAATGAATGATTCCCTGTGCAGCAAAACTTTTCCGCAGGTACGGCATAACTTCCTGAGAAAAAACATATTTCGTCTCTGCTGGAGGTCCTGGTAGCATTACAATAAGCTTGTGTTCCTCTGTCCAAACCCCCACACCAGGTGCCGTCCCTACTTCATTATCAAAAACAATGGCGCCTTCCGGCACCATAGCCTGCTTGCGATTGTTCTCCGTCATAACCACATGGCGGGAGGCAAAATAGGCCGTTAATTTGTGCATCCATTTTTCACTGGGCACCAGGGGCAGTTGCAGCACTTGTGCCACCATTTCTTTGGTAATATCTCCTCGGGTAGGGCCCAATCCGCCAGTCGTAATTACCACATCGGCCCGCTTTAGGGCAATACGTAACACCTCTTCCAGACGATCCCCGTTATCCCCGATGGTGGTCTGGTAGAGCACATTAAAGCCCGCATCGTTTAGGGTACGGGACAGGTACGCGAAACTGGTATTAACAATATCTCCCAGTAATAATTCCGTTCCGGTATTAATGACTTCCACATTTACGTTCAAGTCACTCACTCCTTTACGATCTGGCCCACGGCATCATAGGTAAATCCCTGGTGAATCTCCACCGTAACAAATTCACCCTGTTTGTGAGGGGGAGCGCCTTCTACATATATACATCCATCAATCTCTGGCGCTTCAGCGTAGGAGCGGCCTAACGCAACGGTGGGATCTTCTTCGTCCCAACCATCCAACAGGACTCTTAACTTTTTCCCCTCTCGCTTATGTTGGAGAGATTCAGAAATCCCTGCCTGAAGCCCAACCAGAGCATTATAGCGTTCCTGTTTTACGGCATCCGGGATTTGCTGCGGCATACGAGCGGCTTCCGTGCCTTCTTCTTTGGAATAGGTAAAAACCCCTGCCACCTGGAATTGCTCTTTTTCCACAAAGTCCAAAAGCTCCTGGAATTGTTCCTCCGTTTCTCCAGGGAACCCTACAATAAATGTAGTACGGATACAGATATCTGGCATTTTTGCCCGTAATTTGGCAATTAGCGTCTCCACCTGTTCCCGGGTATCGTGCCGGTGCATATTTTTTAGCAGGCTGTTGCTGGCATGCTGCAAAGGCAAATCCACATAATGGCACACCTTTTCACAGCTGGCTATGGTGTCTATCAATTCATCCGTAAAAGAATCCGGATAGCAATACAACACCCGGATCCACTGCAATTGGGGAATCTTGTTCAGGTCTCGTAATAATTCGGCCAAACGCAGCCTATGGTACAGATCAATGCCATATTGAGTCGTATCCTGGGCAACCAGAATTAATTCCCTTACTCCTTGTTCTACCAGACAGCGGGCTTCCTCCAAAATTTCCTCATACGGCCGGCTGCGATACGGCCCTCGAATCATAGGAATGGCACAATAGGAGCAGTGATTATTGCACCCTTCTGCAATTTTAAGGTAACTGCTATAGCGAGGGGTTGCCAACATCCGCTTCGTCTTTTGGGTATAGGCGCGGGGCGGCTTCACTAATGTAAACCGCTCTCCCTTACAGACCCGTTCAATCACCGTGCCGATCTCGTCATAGCATTCTGTTCCTACAATGGCATCCACTTCCGGTAGCTCCGCAAAAAGTTCTTTGGCATACCGTTGTCCCAGGCAGCCTGTAACAATCAATTTCCGTCTTTGATCTTCTTTTTTATACTCCGCCATTTGAAGAATGGTCTGGATAGATTCTTCTTTGGCGCTTTCAATAAAACCACAGGTGTTGACGATAATCACATCTGCATGGGTCGTGTCATTGGATACGTTCCAATGACGATCCCGGATGAGGCCCATCATCACTTCTGAATCCACCAGATTCTTGGGACACCCCAGGCTTACAACTCCTATTTCCAATCTAAACTCCTCTCCCCTAGCATTTCTAGCAGCTGGTTTATTCTGGTTACTGGGCATAAAAAGTTTTTGTTACTACGCCCCACTCTTTTTCACCATAGGGTCTTTCTTCACCGTCAACTTTTAGCACCACGTCCCGGATGGATCCCAGGTTCACCGTGATCTTGTCATCGCCTTTATAAGTCCGGGTAGATCCTGCTGGAATAATGGCAGCTTCTACATTTTTACCGTCAATTGTGGTCTGGGTCCATACCGGCTTCTTGTAACTAATTTCTACCGTAACCCGGCTGCCAAGGCCCAATGTCTTCGTAGTTGGTTTCTCTTGTTTTTCTTCCTTTTTTTCTTCTTTCTGGGCTTCCTGTTTTTTCTCATCTGGAGTTTCCTTCTTCTCGGAAGAATGGTCACTCTTTACATCCGTAATGGTGTTGGTGGCTTTCACCTCTTCTGTATTTTTACCGCCAAAGACAAAATATGCCATTACCCCGGTAAAAATTGCCAGGCAGACAAAAAATACTCCTGCAAAAACTTTAAAACTGAAGGCAGGCTGTCCATACCCTTTTTGCTCATCTGCTCCGCCGGCAGGAGGTGCCGGCGGAGGAGTTTCCTCACCATCCACAGGAACCATTTCATATAGATTATTATCTATAAAACTCTTGACCCGATCCATCCAGCTTTTAATTTTCACTTCTTTTTTTAGGGAATCGGTGGGAAGTTCTTTTTTATCCACTTCTGGCGTCTTATTTTGATCCGCTGATTTTTCTTTTTCCCCTTGTTCTTCTGGAGAGATTTGAGGCGCTGCAACAGGAGGCTCCTTTTTCAGGGCGCTTGGCATAACCCGGGTAGCTTCCAGCTCTTTGTTTTCTTCTTTATGGGGTGGTGGCAATTTTGTTTCGGTTACTTTTTTCTCCGTTTTAACAAGATTATTTTTAGCTTGAAGCTGTTCTTTCAGTTTGGGCATTGTTCTTGTTTCCAGCATTTTACCCGGCTCACTACCCGTACGATACGCTTCTACCAGGCCGTTTCCATCCAGCCCCAGATAGTTCCCATAATTGCGGAGGAACCCGCGGATAAAAACATCCCCAGGAATCTTGGAAAAATCCCCGCTTTCCAAATCAGCTAAATAATGTTCCTTAATTCCAGTTTGTTTGGCTACCTCTTCCAGGCTCAGTTTCTTTTTCTCTCTATGCGTGCGTAAATAGGCACCTATTTTATTTTCCATAATCCGTCCCTTTCCTGGGTTCTTATTCCAGCGTGTCCTGTTTCAATCCCTTTGTCAGGAAACGTTCCCGTATCGCTGCAGGACTCATAATGAGCGGCCGGGGTTTACTGCCATCTGCCGGCCCCACAATTCCTTTTGTTTCCAGTGTATCCACCAGCCTTGCCGCACGGGTATACCCAATCCGGAATTTTCGCTGCAGCATACTGCTGGATGCCTGGTGAGTATCCATGACCAGTTCCAATACATCAGGAAAGCGTTCATCCTCTTCCTCCGCATGGTTTAGATCTGGTTCTTTTTCACCTTTTAATTCCTGTGTGGTCACTTCTTCCTCAAAATTCGTGGGAATGGACTGCTCTTTGATGAAGTCTACAATCCGGTTAATTTCCGAATCCGCAATAAAGGCTCCTTGGACACGCAAGGGTTTATTGGTTCCCGTAGGGAAAAACAGCATATCGCCCCGCCCTAAGAGTTTTTCGGCACCGCCCGTATCCAAAATCGTACGGCTGTCGATCTGGCTGGATACAGCAAACGCAATCCGGCTGGGAATATTTGCTTTAATGGTACCCGTCAATACGTCAACGCTGGGACGCTGGGTAGCAAGGATCAAGTGAATACCGGCTGCACGCGCTTTTTGCGCCAAACGCAGGATGGCATCTTCTACATCCACGGCTGCCACCATCATCAAATCAGACAATTCGTCGATGATGATCACAATAAAGGGCAGTTTTTCCCCGGGTTTTTGCAGTGCATTGTAATCTTCCATTTTGCGCACCTGGGTCTTGGCAAACAGGCTATAGCGCCGTTCCATCTCCACCACAGCCCAGTGCAGCGCAGAGGCAGCCTGTTTAGGCCCTGTAACTACCGGCGTCAGAAGATGGGGAATCCCGTTATAATTGGTCAGTTCCACTACTTTCGGATCCACCAGAATAAGCTTTACCTCATCCGGTGCCACGCGATACAGCAAACTGGCAATGATGGTATTAATGCAGACGCTTTTTCCGCTGCCCGTACTGCCGGCAATGAGTAGGTGGGGCATTTTCGCCAAATCTGCCACCACCACGTTCCCAGAAATATCTTTGCCCAGTCCAATGGACAATTTGCCTTTCGCATGATGTACCTCTGAACAATCCACAATAGAACGAAAAGAAACGGCCTGTGAAGTTTTGGATGGTACTTCAATTCCTATGGCTGCCTTGCCTGGAATAGGCTCAATACGAACACTGGGTACAGCCAGTTTCAAGGCAATATCATCTACCAGATTCTGGATCTTGTTTACCTTCACACCCGGTGCTGGTTCCAATTCATACCGCGTTACGGAAGGCCCTTTAGTCACATTGACCAGATTGGCACTAACGCCAAAATCATGGAGGGTTTTTTCAATAATATGTCCCTGACTATTGATCTCGGCCTGGAAGTTTTTCGTATCCACGGGCTTATCCGGATTCAGTAGATCTAAGGGCGGAAATGTATAGGGTACCACTTCTCCTGTTTCTGCATTTTCTAGTCGGGTGGTCGGTACCGTACCTTCTTTTGCTTCCACATGTTTTTCCTGTGAGGCCGGTTCCATATTCGTTATAGTAAACTGTTGAGGTGGTCTCGTTTCTTCTTCAATCTTTTCCTTTTGGAACTTTAGGGTAGGTGCCACTTCCGGATTGGCCTTTTCTCCTGCCGTCTTAGCCTTGATACGCTCCAGCAAGGTAGGCTTTTTCTTCTGCTCTTTATCTTCTTCCTGATTATAAAAAGCATGAGAACGGTCCTTTTTTTGTTCCCGATAACTGGACCACTGCTGTGCCATTGTTTCGGCGCCTTCCTTCATGCTATCCGTAGCACTTTGCAGTGGCTTTCGAAGACTGACCACACCACTACCCACAGCACAACCAAGCGCCAGAGCAGAAAGGGCAATGCCTGCGCCAATACGCCCCAGAATCTTGGTAAAAACAAACACGATGGCGCCTCCCAGGAGGCCACCACCGGGCATCAAGTATTCTGGGAGCAATTCCGCTCCCTGGGGCGTGCGATATTCATGCCATAAAGAAAGTACGGATACCAAAAACAAAAGCAGCATAAAAAAGCGCCTGGAAAAACGCAGGTGCTCATGATTTAGAATGTAGCCCAATCCCAACACCAGAATGTAAAGAGGAAAAAGAAAACCTCCAACGCCCATGGCATAATTCAGGACTTTTTTCACAAAAGCCCCGGCGCTGCCCATGGGGAGCCCCCACAAACAGCAAAAGGTAAAGGCAGAAAAAGCAGTCAACAGTATGCCCAGTACTTCCCTGTTGAAGGTGAAGTCTATCTTTTTAGTTGTCCTGTGTTTCATCGGCTGCTTTTCCACGCTGTTCCCTTCTTTATAAATTCATATGGTCTAGTTCTACAAGGTTTTGTTAAATTTCCATAATCAGTGGCAGGATCATCGGACGCCGTCTGGTCTTTTCAAACAGGTACCGGCTCAGGCTATCCCGTACCGCTGTTTTAATGGCGGACCACTCAGTAATATTGTTCTCGTGGCATTTGTCCAGCGTAGACAGTACCCGATCCCGTGCCCCTTCCATTAATTCTTCCGACTCCCGCACATACACAAACCCTCGGGACACAATATCCGGGCCAGCGGCAATCCGGTAGGTCGTATGATCAATTGTGACGACGACAATCAAGATCCCATCCTGGGACAGCTGGCGTCTATCACGGAGTACCACATTGCCCACATCACCTACGCCCAGTCCATCAATCAGCACGCGCCCAGCTGTGACTTTACCATTAATTCCGATGGAGTCCCGGGTGAGTTCCACCACACTGCCATTTTCAGCAATAACAATATTTTCTTTGGGCATACCAAGACTCATGGCCAGTTTTTTATGTTTCACCAGATGGCGGTATTCCCCGTGCACAGGCATAAAGAACTTGGGCCGGATCAACCGATGCATCAATTTGATTTCTTCCTGGCTGGCGTGGCCAGAAACGTGAATTCCTTGTTCCCTGCCATACACTACTTCTGCGCCCTGTTTATACAGGTTGTCAATGGTACGAGAGACGCCTTTTTCGTTGCCGGGAATCGGAGTAGCAGAAATAATCACCGTATCTCCCGGTAAAATGGAAACTTTCCGATGGTCACTATTACTGATCCGGGTCAAAGCGCTCATGGGTTCCCCCTGGCTTCCCGTAGTAATGATGGCAATTTGTCGAGGCGCATAGTTACGGCACTCGTCAATATCAATTAAAACGCCATTCGGAACCTTCAGATAGCCCATTTCCATGGAAATGTTCACCACGTTCACCATGCTCCGGCCAATAATTGCCACTTTCCGCCGTGTCATCACGGCAGCATCAATAACCTGCTGAATCCGGTGCACATTAGAAGAAAACGTAGCCACAATGACCCGGTTTTTAGCCATACTGAATTGATCGTCCAGGGTCTTACCTACGCTTTTTTCGCTGGGAGTATACCCGGGCCGTTCAATATTAGTGCTGTCACTCATAAGTAGCAGCACACCCTTATCTCCTACTTCTGCCAGTTTGGCATAATCTGCCACTTGTCCATCCACCGGAGTCTGGTCAAACTTATAGTCGCCCGTATGCACAATCACGCCCACAGGGGTATGGATAGCGAGCGCTACCGCATCGGGGATACTGTGGTTAACCCGGATAAATTCAACCCGAAAAGTTCCCGCACGGACACTGGAACCGGGTTTTATCATCTTGCACTTGGCATCACTGACGCCATTTTCTTTCAAGCGGCCGGACAAAATACCTAGCGTTAGCGGTGTGCCATATACTGGCACATCAAAGTCTTTCATCACATAAGGCAAGGCTCCAATATGGTCCTCATGCCCGTGTGTCAGAAAGATGCCCCGGAATTTTTCCTTATTTTCCTGCAAAAATGTAGTATCCGGAATCACCAGATCAATTCCCAGCATGTCATCATCCGGGAAAGCCAGACCAGCATCTACCAGGATCATATCATTATTGTAGACAAAGGCTGTCATATTTTTTCCAATTTCACCCAGCCCGCCTAAAGGGACAATGGTTAATTTTTTCTTTTCGCTTTTATTATTCAAAGCGCACCTCCTTAAATTTTTACATATAGAAAGACAGGAGTATTTTGCGACCATACTCCGCTTACGAAACCGCAGTTTTCAATTCCCGCAATGAAAAAGCCCGAACATTTTATCTTCGGGACTTTTCCATTCAAAGTCTCATGAATGATATTATACAGATTCCTACCCTGTTTTGCAAACTGAGTTTAGGAACCACTTTGGTTATTTTGATAAGATTGTTCGGCCCCCGGCGCCCAAGGTATCGTCTCTGTTCCCCTAAGGGCAGACTTAGTCAGTAAGGAAAACTGGGGCAAGGTGTTATGGATAGCTGCCGGATTTTCCAGTAGCTTGGCGACCAAAGCCGCAGCCCTTTCTTTAGGAAGGGCATCCGTTGCTACCAATACGCAGGGAATTTCCACAGTGGGCACCTCCACGGCAAGACCAGTGTAGGTTCCCGCTAGGATCTTTCCTCGACGGTACTGGAGATTTTCCTTAGTAAGTACGGCCATCTGTTCATCGGTTATTCCCAAAAATACCAGAGGAATTTGCGATGAAAGTTCTTTGAGCAGCGGTAAAGGAGCTGTTTCAGCTAGAAAAGCAGCATCCACAGTACCATTTCGCAAGGCCGTCACAGCATCATTTAAAGACAAATACTGGACTTTGACATCGCTGAAGGTTAGCCCCGCCGTCATGAGTATATGCCTTGTTGTTACCTCAGTGCCACTACCAGCCGCCCCCACGGCAATAATTTTATCTTTTAACTGGGCCAGCGTCCTGATGCCGCTTCGCTGTGTGGTCACAATTTGTACAGGCTCCCAGCACAATACCCCTAATTGCTGCAAATTTTCCATTTTCCTAGTACGGAATGTACCATGTCCTGTACTTGCCTCATACGCCACATCTCCCTGTACAATACCAAGGTCCGCCCGTTTTTGCCGCATGAGTTCAATATTTGCCACACTGCCGCCAGTCTCTAACGTATCCACTGTAAATCCCAAATTAGCACTATTCCATAATTGGCTAAGAACCGTTCCCGCTCCCAGGTAGGTCCCATTGGCAGGGCCTGTGGCGAGAACAAGTGACTGATTCTGTTTCGTCGCTTTATTTTTTCCTGCGCCGCATCCTGCCAAGAGAAATAAAAGCAGACCGCAAAGAAACAAACACAGCTTCTTCATGCGCTTAATCCTCATGTTCCCGAAGTTTTTTAAAGATATCCATTCCAAAGTCCTTGATGGTCACAATGGCACCAATCGCAAAGGGAATGTATTCACAGAAAAAGCGCCATAAAACCGCAACCACACCACCCACGCCAGGAGGTAGCAAAGAATTAAACAGCACCAAAAAGCCGCCTTCTGCTACACCACTACCGCCAGGAGTAGGAGTAAAATACAACACCAGATTAATCAGACACATCCGCCCCATGACAACATACAAAGGCAAGTGAATCCCAAAGGCCCGGATAAATACTGGAACCACGGAATAAATAAACAGCAAACTGACACCGGACTCCACAAAAGCCCGCAAGACTTGGCAGGGATTTTCCCGCAAAAGGAACATAGCCTGTTGAAAATCCCTGTATCCAAGAAAGATAGCCTGCTGCACCCGGGAAGAAAAACGCCGGCTAAAACGAGCCAGCCAGGTTTCAATCTTGCCGGACACCACCAAATGCCATAACAGCCAAGGTGCAAAAATAAAAAAACAGCACACCAAAACAATTACACTGGTAGGCATCCACCCTACCAGGTCAGGATCAAAGAAAAAAACTACAGGCACCATCAAAAATAAGAACAGGATACTCATAACCGTTCTCACAATGATAATCAGCGTGCTTTTTGCTACCGGTACACCGGCCCGTTTCATGAACATCAGCATAGCAATACCGCCACCGCCTTGTCCCGGTGTAAGTAGCGCCAGAAAATAGTTAGCAAAGACCGCATTGAACACATGCGTATAATCCATCTTTTCCCCGGACAAGTGCGTCAGGGTAATCAGACGGGAGGCATCAAAAAAAAGACCGATGGAAAGCATGAAAAGCGCCAGCAGCGCATAATATACCTTAAAATTGGCCAAGTAACGGATTGCGCTAGGGTCAAAAGTAGAATACAAAACGCCGCCCGAGACCACGACTACGACTACAAATAATACGCATAACATGCGGAAAAGCTGCTTCTTCATTGTTGCATTACCTGCCGAACCATAACTTGGGGACACACCCTTCCAAAATGTATTAGTCGTTACCCTTTATTATAGCATAGGGGAACTGGTGAAAAGAAAAAGATTTCGTAACTTCTTACAGGCTTTTGGTATTGGCAAAATGAAGTTTGACATAATTTTCTAGTGCTTCCTGTCCCTGCTCTTGGGCAATCCTTTTGGCTGCTGCGGTAGCTTGGGCGCCGCCTCCTTTAGGCAAAGAAAAGCCGGCCTTGGCAGAAAGTTCTTCCATAATAGCCACAAAGGTATCCCGTGCTAAGATGGAAGCAGCCGCTACTGCCATATCTCGCTCTCCCCCCGGTGTTTCATAGACATGAAGGTCAAGATGTCTTGTAATCAACTGTGTGCCTATAGAGCTATGCCTACTAAACTGATCCACGATCGCCCAATGACATGATGGTACCTTTTGCAACACTTCATCCAGCGCATGGACGTGACCGCTGGCAAGCAAATGATTTAGATTCATTTTTTGTGCCTGCAGCTGGGCATACCGTCGATTATAAAACGGTTCTTTCAGTGCTAGGACAGAAAAGCTCTTGGCACTTTGTCGGATCTCCTGAGCCAGTTCGTGGATTTTTTTGTCAGTCAGTGCTTTACTATCCATTACTCCGTCTTTCCAAAGTTTTTTCCCGGTTGCCATATCCAGGCAAACTGCTGCCACAACCAGTGGTCCGAAATAATCACCCTTACCACTTTCGTCACTGCCTGCCCATACCCCATCAAACCCGGTAGCCTGTTCTAAAAGAGAGATGCTTGTATGCCTGGTCTCCCTTTTATCAACTGCTGCTTGGCACTGGGTTAAAAAGGGAGAAGATTTTCCACCCCATACCAGTTTCAGGCCTTTTTTACCATGATACAAACATAACGTTACTTTTTCCCCGTTTCGGGTAAGTTGGAGTTTTTCCCCATAATTAATGACTGTACGCTGTATCGGCTCTTCTGTCAAGCGTTGTAGAATTTGCTGAAACCCAGACACGGTTTCTAAAAAATCACTGGGTGTCACGCAAAGGCTCCTCTCCAGGTGGTAATTCTGTCACACTTTCACCTTTTTCTGCTGGCCGTACGGTCAGACTCTTCACCGCTACATCAATATTTCTTACCGGCATGCTGGTCATGCCTTCTACTTTCAGTTTGATTTTGGTCTGCAAACTCTTTACGACTTCAAAAATTGGTGCACCAAAAAACAGTACGATTTCCAAATAAATGGTCATGCCTCGGCTAGTATCCGAAGGGCGGCGGACTTTGATCGCCGCAATACGATCCACTTGCTTATTTTTACGTACCACAATTCGTACGATATCACTAACTACATAATCCGATACCGCAATCTTTCCATAATAGCTGAAAGCGGGCCGAACAATGGATTTTTCCTGTACGGGCTGGTGGTGCTTATTCCGCCCAAAAAGCCTATGAGGCAAATCCACCAGTACTCCTGATAGATGCGGTTTCAATTCAATCGTTGGTACCGGTACAACGTGTTTTCCTTCTTTAATCCGCATATCCCGGGCTTTTTTCATTTCCCGGGTAGAAGAAATATCCTGGATGTACACGGTTTCCATAGGTTTAGGGAGGCCCAGCTTTTTACAAATCGTAAGAGCCATTTTTTCGGATGTTCCGATCACCAAGATGCGATGAATATCGCTCGCCTTTAGCGCTAGTTTTACTGCATTTTGATGATCTACATCCATAAAGATGGCCCGTTTTACTGCCTGCACTTTATTTTGTTCTGATTTGGCACTGGTGCCTGCCAGGATTTTGGTACCTTCAATCAAGAGGCCGTCATCAATGATCCCATCGCAGTCGTGCTCATGGGCCACGCCGATAGCACGGAAACTTTTCCCCGTCCCACTTGGCCCTACAAATGCCACTACTTCCATACGTACTCACTCCCAGCTTTTTGCTGTGATAATTCCTTTGACCGCTTCATACTCCACTTTAAATTCTCCCAAATGCTGCGGAAAGCGTCCTGGGTTGCCGTGAAGATCACTGCCACCACTGGACAGCAAGTGATGCCTTTGGGCTAGTGCAAGCCAGTCTACTTGTATATATTTATCCTTCAGTACCGAAGGATGCCATACTTCCATTCCATCAAAAGGTATAGTTGATAGCAGTGTCTCTACCATGTCAGGAGCATTGATTTCTGCTGGATGCGCCAAAACTGCAATTCCCCCTGCCCCATGCAATAAAGACACCGCTTCTTTAGGAGATAATTTATTCTGCCGGCAATAGGCCGGTTTACCTGCTCCAATCAGGGCATCAAAGACTGCATTCACGGAAGGAAATAGACCTTTTTTCACCAGTACACGGGCAATGTGAGGACGCCCCAGGCTCTTGGATTCCCCCGCTTCTGTTTTCACTTCGGCAAGCGTGAGGGGATAGCCCATCTGGTTTATTTTCTCCACAATACTGTGAATCCGCCCTACCCGTCCAATGCGAGTCCAGGCAAGGGCCTGCCGCAAAGCTTGGTCATCCGGATTAAAATGATACCCTGTAATATGGACATCCTTTCCCAGGTAATCCGTATCAATCTCTACACCTTGCACCAAGGTTATAGGCAGGTGCTGCGCCTCAATAAGCTGCCTCACCACAGGATACGCCTGTACATTGTCGTGGTCAGTGATCGCCATAGCCTTTAGTGGCACCTTTGCTGCCTGCTCCACCAATTCTTCCGGCGTATAAATCCCATCAGAAAACGTCGTGTGTATATGTAAATCCGCCAGCATATAGGTCTCCTTGTCTTGCTGCCTGTATCATTCAATTAATTCTATTATAACAGGTTCTAGGAGGTTTTTCGATTAGTATTTACAGTTTGCTTGCACCTATGCATACAAGCATTGGTTTTTATGAGAGCAAGGTGCTTTTCACAGGTCTAGACAGAGGGGATTATTCATGGTATAAAGTTTACAAACTACGGATTGCAGAAAGCGGGGAGAATATGAAAGTAGAACGTTTGGATCATCTTGTCATCACGACGCAAAATTTACAAGCTTGTTTACATTTTTACAGGGATATCTTGGGGATGGAAGTGGTAGAGCAGGGCGGTCGCTATGCCTTATGTTTTGGAGAGCAAAAGTTTAATATCCACCAGAAAAAAGCAGAGTTTTTACCAGCTGCTGCCCACCCTACCTATGGCAGCCTTGACCTATGCCTTGTGGTAGCAGAAAAATTAGCAGCTATCAAAAAAGAAGTAGAAGCAAAGGGATATCCCATAGAATTAGGGCCCGTGGTACGCCACGGAGCGCTGGGAGAAATGAAGAGCCTCTATGTAAGAGATCCCGACGGAAATCTGGTAGAATTATGCCACTACGGGAAATAATTGGGTTTTCCGGTGATTTTTGCTATAATAAGGCATACGGATCATTGTAAGGGATGAGCCGTCCTTTGAACCTTCAAACAAAGGAGACGGAGACCCATGTATTATTTGATTAAAAACCGCCTGACAGAAGTCCCCATGAATGAATGCTTTGGACAAAAGGACCAGTATGTGGCTGTCATCACTTCCCGGGAGTGGATGAAGAACAAGGAACTCTTCGACCTGGGAATTGATTTGGAGCTAGAAGCTGTGGGGATACGCATTACCAAAGCAGAAGTGAACTACGACTCCTTGACGGGGACGTTTTACATTCCTAGCCGGCGGAATTTCAGCCAGGCCGATGTATTTGCTTTTGCCCTGGATGAAAAAGGGATTGTTTTTATCGACAACGAAAGCAAAGCTGGACATATTATCAAGAAAATCAGGCAGAAACGTTGGCGTTTCCCTAGCCTGGAACGGTTTTTGTACGATTTTTTGGAGCAGATTATTGAGGGTGACCGGGAGCTTTTGGAGCATTACGAAAAAAAATTGGATGACCTGGCCGCAGCGATTATCGCAGATAAATCCGCCGGACCGGACGATGGAATGGGAGAGCTGAGCAATGGCCTTCGCAAACTGCGGATTCATTACGAACAGCTGCTGGATCTAGCCCAAGAACTGGAACAAAACGACAACCATTTTTTTAAACAAGATAATCTTCGGTATTTCCGTCTGTTTGCAAACCAAATTGAGCGGCTGCGGGACATGACGGTAGCCGTCAATGATCACATTCAACAGGTACGGGATATATACACAGCACATCTGGATATCAAACAGAACCGGATTATGACCATCCTGACCATTGTGACCACAATTTTCATGCCGTTAACATTGATTGTAGGCTGGTATGGGATGAATTTCAAATATATGCCGGAACTGGATTCCCGCTGGGGCTATCCCGCAGTAATTTGTTTATGTCTTTCGATTCTGGTAGGGAGCCTGCTGATTCTTAAAAAGAAAAAATGGATGTAAGTTGCTATAGCGGCTCTTAGGGAAGTGAGGGCAATAAAGTACACTTTCTTATTTCACAGTAATCCGCGTTGTTTTGACAACACAATAATCTTGACAGACTGTGCTATAATAAAAAAGAAAAATTAACTGTACTTTAGGAGGATTCATATGGAAAAGATTACTGCAGATTCCAGCATTATTGGAACGGTACAGATGCACCCTGAAATTATGGGCATTTTCATGCAATACGGACTAGGTTGCGTTGGTTGTATGGCTGCCAGCTTCGAAACGATCGGCCAGGGCGCTATGGCCCATGGCATTGACGTGGACAGCCTGTTGGCAGACATCAATGACTGCATCGCTGCTACTGAAAGTGAAGATACTGAAGAAGTTCCGGCTGCTCAGGAATAAATCACTGTATCCCTTTTTAGAAATAAGTCCCCGTTCTCTAAGTACTGAGAACGGGGACTTATTTCGTTAATCGAAAACCGTAGCAGTATTACATACTACTACGGTCAGTTCTACCTTTTTGGTGTCATGATACTTTCACATTGCGCTCTGATTGTTTGCTTTCACACAAATTGTTCCAGCCATTCTTCACTTTTTTTCTCATCCACATCTTTAACCAGCATGAATTCGCTCAACAAAATATGTTTGGCCGTAGTTAAGAGCCGCCGTTCTCCGGCAGAAAGCCTTTTTTCTTGTTCCTGCACCGCTAGTGTCCGCACCACATCAGCCACCTCAAAAATATCTCCGGTCTTCATTTTATCTACGTACAGGTTATAGCGACGGTTCCAAGTGATTTGCTTCATTCTGTTTTCCGGGCGTGCTTTCAGGATTTCTTCCACCTTGGGCAGGGTCGTTTGTAGCACAACGGCGCGCAAGCCGATCTTTTCCGTATTTTTTACGGGGATCAAGACTTTCATATCACTGAGAAGCATATCCAGTACCAGGTATTCTACGGCTTTTCCATTTACCTGTTTTTCCTCCCTATCCTGGATCACTGCTGCCCCGTGCATAGGGTACAGGACCTTATCGCCTACGCCAAACATTGTATTACCTCCCCCGTCCAGGATATTTATCTATACGAAAACTCGTATCCATTGAATGTCTATAAACATAGTTTAACACATTGAAAGGTGATAGTCAAAATCTTTTATATTACCATTTCATTCCACCAATGTCAATAGGGTTCACAGAAAAAATATTGTTATTCTCTCTTTATAACAAACTTTTTTTACATGTAAAAAGGAGCACTATTTTTGTGCTCCCTGTGTACGCTATATAAAAATAGAGCCAGCCCTTACTTATTACTAAAATGTTCTACCAAGGTTGCCACGGTGGCGGCACTGCGGGACAACACGGCTTCATTGAAATCAAAACGGCTCTGGTGGTGACCTGCTGCTTCCTGTGTCCCATAGAGCATATAGACAGCTTGACCTCCCCGCTCCTGAACCCGCGACAGAAAATAACAGCAATCTTCGCTACCCGATATCTTTTTCTCCAAGACCAATTCTTTGTACTGGTGCAGTGGCTCCAGGACCTGGTAAATTTCTTTCCCCATCGCTTCACTGCCGCGGGCGGTAGTAGCAGATCCTACGGGGATCATTTTTACATCCACTCCGTACATCTCTGCCGCTCCCTCCACCATTCTCCAGGCATTTTCTGCTACAAAGTTGTTGATTTCTGCCGTTTCGCCTCGTGTCTCAAATTTAAGCACTGCGTTGGCGGGGACCACATTCCGACCAGTACCCGCTTCCATGACACCTACATTGATTCTAGAGGCACCACTGCTATGGTGGGGAATGGTATGGAGTGCCAGAGCGGCTTGTGCTGCAGCCAACAGGGCATTTTTTCCTTTTTCCGGATCTGCCCCTGCATGGGAAGGAACGCCAGTAAAGATGGCGTCAATTTTATCCGTAGCCAAAAATCCCTGGGCCATAATCACCAAAGATTGGTCTTCAAATGCTCCCAAACCGATATGCCCGCTGATAAAATAATCCACGTCATCGGCCACGCCGCTATTAACCATAGCTTTGGCTCCCACTACACCTTCTTCTCCGGGTTGAAAAAAGATTTTTAAAGTACCAGCCATCTTTTCTTTGTGTTGGGATACAAGTCTTGCTACCGCCAGACCAATGGTAATGTGTCCGTCATGGCCGCAGGCATGCATCAGGCCGGGATGACAGGATGCAAACCCTTCTGCCGCCGGTCTGTGATCCTGCGCACCGGATTCTTTCACAAATAATCCGTCAATATCAAATCGTAGTCCTACCGTTTTACCCGGTTTGGCAAAGTGCATAACCCCTACGCATCCCGTATGCCCACCATCCATTTTTTCTACAAGTGCCGGATCAGCTCCTTCTGCCAGCGCTCTCTTCTTGCAAGCCTCCAGCGTTTGATCATCCGGCACCAGCATTCGGGACGAATCATCCAAAATCTCGTTACCCAAAAATACCTCAAACCTCAGCCTTCTCAGGATGGTGGCAATAATACTAGTGGTTCTAAATTCGGTCCAAGCTGTTTCTGGATGCTGATGAAAATCCCGCCGTAATTGAACCAGTTGTTGTTGCATGGCCTGTGCTTCTTCATAATATCCCATAGTGTTCCTCCTCTATTTCTCTTTTTTATTTTCAGACACCTGAATTTCGAACGTACGGTGCCACGGCAGGCGATAGGTGTAGTTTTCAACATCATTTTTCAAATACGGTGCTGCCGCTTTTTTCATGGCAGGCGTAAGATACGCTTCTGCCGCAGCGGTTTCTTCTTCCGTCAGTTTTCCATCAGGCCACTGATGAGGGTAAATTACATTCCTTCGCAAGGCCTGCCGCACTTTGCTCTGATAAATCCAGTCATCTAGATAACGGATCTCTAGTAGTGTCTTGCGATCTGCCTCAGGTAAATACGGCCGCAACAGACCTTGTCCCAAGGCATAGCCCAGGGAATTGCCCGCCGTATTCCAACCGGCATAGGAACCCATTTCATATTGCTGCTGCCTGTGAAAAAGTTCTTTCATTAGGGCGTTACTGCCACCATTGCCGAAGGCAATATCTGCAATCCCCACATTTTTCTTTTGGCGCAAATAGGATGCTGCTTGATCTAAAAAGTCTTTGGTTGTAGGATCCAGCGTATCCGTATTCAGATTGGTGTCGGCTCCGGGTGTTGTTCCATCCTGCCGTGTATTTATGCCCAGCACCAGATCAGCCCACTTAGCCGATTGGGCAGGATACCCTCCTGCTGCCAGCACATGTTCCCGATAGCTTTGTCCAATAGGACCATCTTCATAACTTGGTACCGTGGCTTTCCCCACACCACGACCATAAAAGCCATAAACCAACGGAACAGTCCCTCGTGCCTTATTCAGCGCCCGATTTAAAAGCACCATCCCCAGTTCATCCGTCCCGGAAAAAGATCGTATTTTATAAGCAGGAACAGTATCCAGTTCTGCTAAAAGATGCCGTGCATCCCGGTGAGCTTCAGAATACGGTGCTGAATCATCTCTTCCAATCAGGAAATAGTCCAGCTTTCCTTCTAGTATCCCTTCTGCTATTACCTGCAAAACATTCCGGTTTTTATCCCTGCGAGAAAGCACATCTTGCCGAATGGTTTCAGGAATTGCTCTTTCCATTTCGACCAACTGCTGCACTTCTTTTTTCTTTAGTAGCCCCAGCTCTTTTTTGTCCCGCAGTACTCCCCACTGGAAAATCTGCGGCCCGTACTGGACATAATAGGTAGGTTCTGCCGGTGCACTGCTCCATTTGGGGGAGCGCATCACCGTACCAAAAACATAGAGCGGTACCAGAGGATGTTTTTGTTTAAAAGTCAGCAGTTGCTGCGCCCGCTTTTGCAGGATCGCTTCAGGCAGTTCGTGTGTACGGGAATTAACCAGGCCTCCGTAAATTACGCTATCACTAGCTACTACGGCACCACTGCTGCCAGGTGCCTCTTGGTCAAGCCATTGCAAAAGCCCTTCCGGATCCCCACTCTTTTGATCTGATGCGAGTAAGGATATGGGTGGCGTGCATACCTCCACGCCCGCTTTTCGAAAACTGTCTGCCGTATATTCTAAGCTTACTGGCCGGTTATCCAGCGGAATAAATAGTATTTTTTCCGCAGCATTTCCTTCACCAGAAAAAGTCCCTGTCAGAATCCATGCCACTATGGCAAAAAAACATTTTTTCCCTGTTTTTCCTAGGTTCACAAGACCTCCTCCTTCCTCACGCAGTCCATTATATCATACTTCCTGAAACTCTTTTTTACAAATGTATCCAATGTAGGGCTTTGCTTGTCAACAGCCCAAAAAGTGAGTACACTTATAAGTGCAGGCATCCCTGCAAAGGAGCTGATGGACGTGCAAGGCAACAAAGATTATCTAATCACCGATCCGCCTATGAAGGCGCTTTTTATATTTTCTCTGCCCATGATTCTGGGCAATTTTTTTCAGCAATTGTACAATACTGTGGATTCCGCCATTGTTGGCCGCTATGTAGGAGAATCTGCGCTGGCCGCTGTAGGCGCGTCCTATGCTCTTACTACGGTATTTATCAGCATTGCCATTGGCGGCGGCGTGGGGGCCAGTGTCCTGATCAGCCGCTATTTTGGGGCGCATGATTACAACCATATGAAGCAAGCAGTCTACACAGCTTTTCTTACGTTTCTCGGACTTAGCATCATATTAGGTCTGGTAGGATATGTACTCAGTCCTCAGATCATGCGATGGCTCAACACCCCCACAAGCAGTATTGAGATGGCGGACGTATATCTGGAAATCTATTTTCTTGGCCTCCCCTTTCTTTTCATGTATAATATTATCTCATCCACCTTTAATGCTTTGGGGAAATCCAAATACCCCCTATTTTTTCTGATCTTTTCCTCCCTTCTAAACGTTTTCCTAGATATCTATATGGTGCGTAACCTGGGCATGGGCGTAGGGGGAGCCGCATGGGCTACCCTAATCAGTCAAGGGATTTCCGCCTGTTTGTCCTATCTAGTTTTTTTACGAGAAATCCAGAATCTGGGAACGGCACCCACTTATTTCAGCCGCGGGCAGCTAAAAAAGATGACCGGCATTGCACTCCCTTCTATTTTGCAACAATCCATTGTAAGTATCGGTATGATGCTGGTTCAAGGGGTGGTCAATAGTTTTGGTGCCGCAGCCCTCGCCGGTTTTTCTTCTGCCATGCGAATACAATACTGCTGCACCGTGCCCATGAATGCCATTGGGAATGCTATGAGTCCCTATACAGGGCAGAACCTGGGAGCCAAAAAAATTGAGCGGGTTAAATTCGGCTATCATAGCGCAAATCGTTTA
Organism: Acidaminococcus sp.; assembly: GCA_019416065.1. GTDB lineage: Bacteria > Bacillota > Negativicutes > Acidaminococcales > Acidaminococcaceae > Acidaminococcus. The sequence continues at coordinate 65,169 of DXYB01000001.1, forward strand.
GTTCTGCTATACGCGCTGCTTATTCTGGTGGTCCTGGAAACCTGCAACGAATCCATTATCCGCTTTTTCCTGGGAGATAAGGTTTCTGCAGTGGCGCTTGCCACCGGCACCAGCTTTTTAAAATTTGTTGGGTTCTTCATTTCCCTGATCGGCTTTAAGATGGCCGTAGACGGTGTACTCCGTGGTGCAGGGGATATGAAAGTCTTCACTTGTGCCAATCTAACCAATCTGGCGCTACGGGTTATCATTTCCCTGACGCTGGCCCCTATTTACGGCATCCAGATGGTCTGGATGGCAGAGCCTGTAGGTTGGGGGGTAAATTTTCTAATGAGCTATGCTGAATACCGCAGCGGCAAATGGAAAGATAAAGTAAAACTCTAACGCGAGTAGCAAGCACATAGGCACTAGTCTATATCGCATTTTGGTAAACAAAAGGAGACCAGCTATGACACGAGTAACCTATAAAAATGGCAACGCATACGACACAACGCCGTCGGGCAGAAAAGGAAAGGCTACCCATGATAGAAGAGAGATGCTATAATAAGAACAGTATGACAAAGGAGAGAAAATCTATGAAAATACTACGCACATTTGGAGCTATTGTACTCCTCGTCGTGGCTCTTGCCACCACCGCTTTCGCATCCCCGGAAGTGCCCACGGATCAGGAAGTCATTCAGGCCTTTCAGCAGGCCAATACGGTCTATGAATGGTTTGACCACCATCCTCTGAAAACTGATGGCAAGAACAAACAGGATACTGGCTATATGATTTACTACACGGTCGCCGACAAACAATTTCCCACCATGATGGCGCTGAAAGCCAAGGTTCATGAAGTTTTTACCGATGCGTTAGCTAGCTTTATCATCAGCGATAGCCGGTTATACCGGGAATTTGATGGCAAGCTGTATGTAGCCCCCGGTGCCAGACCCCAGGATCCTAAAAAAGGGACCAGCTCTATTGACATTAAGCGAGTGTCTCCTACGGAGATTGACCTGAATGTCTCCACCCCCATCATGGAAGATCCTGTTCATGGTAAAACCAATGTAATAGAAACACGGAAAGCGACCTTTCCCTATGTTAAAACAGCCAAAGGCTGGCGCTTCTCCTATTTTGAATCTCTAGAATAATTTTCAAAAAGCTTTTCCAAGCAACATAACCAAGCTGCTTGGGGAAAGCAAAAGGTCACGTAAGAATGGTTCGTCATTCCTACGTGACCTTTTGCTTTTTATTATCTATTTTTCTTGAAGAATTCCAGGGCAACTTCCGGGAAGGACGCATAACTCAGTACATCTTCCACACTGGCATTAGGATAACCTTTGTCGGCCAGTTCCTGCCGCATTTTATCCATTTGCGGAGGAATCAGGTCAGCCGGACGACAGGTAATCGGTTCCTGGCCTTTTTTCAGCACTTTTTCTTTTAACTCGTCGCTGATCGGCGCAGGAGTACGACCATATTTCCCTAGTACGATATCTTTGACTTCTTTAGGAATCATCTTATAGCGTCCAAAGATTACGTTCATTGTGGCCTGAGATCCTACAATCTGGCTGGACGGTGTTACCAGGGGCGGATAGCCCAGGTCTTTGCGTACGATGGGCATTTCTTTCAAGAGGGCATCGTATTTATCGCCCACACCCATTTCTGCCAACTGCTTACGCAGGTTGCTGAGCATACCGCCAGGGATCTGGAAGGACAACACCTGGGGATTCACACCACTGGTGTTGGGCAGATTGAAGGTTTTGATCAGATCCTCTTTGACATTTTTAAAGTGATCAGCAATCGGATACAGGGCATTCACATCAATGCCGGTATCCCGTTCTGTTCCCTGCAGCGTATAAACCAAGGATTCTGTGCAGGGATGGCTGGTGCTTTCTGCAAAGGGAGACAATGCTGTATCTACCCGATCAACGCCGGCTTCCACGGCTTTTAGAATCGTCATAGCCCCCATACCGCTGGTGCAGTGGCTATGCACGTTAATAGGAATATTGATTTCTTTCTTCAGAGCCGTAACCAGATTATAGCATGCATACGGTGCCAAAAGCCCGCTCATGTCCTTGATGCAGATGGAATCGGCTCCCATTTCCACCAATTCATGAGCCAGACGTACATAGTCACTGTCTTTGTGGTAAGGACTGATGGTGTATACCAAGGTTCCCTGTGCTTCCGCTCCTGCCTCTTTGGTAGCTTTCATCGCCGTGCGCAAATTCCGGGTATCATTAAAGGCATCAAAGACACGGATAATATCAATCCCGTTAGCCACAGAACGTTTCACAAATTCTGTAACCACGTCATCAGCATAGTTGCTGTAACCGAGAATATTTTGGCCACGGAGCAACATTTGCAATTTGGTATTTTTTACATGGCTGCGAATGGTCCGCAGTCTTTCCCAAGGATCTTCATTCAAGAACCGTAGGCAAGTGTCAAACGTAGCCCCGCCCCATGCTTCCAGAGCATAGAATCCGGCTTTGTCCAAATCTTCCAGCACGGGCAGCATATCACTAGTACGCATCCGTGTCGCGCAAAGGGACTGATGCCCATCACGCAGTACGGTTTCCACAATTTTAACTGGGTTAGTCATTCCTCAACCTCCTAAGTCTCAATGCATTCAAGTTCTATTTATTTCGTTTATTATACCATAGTCACAACAGAGCGGGTAATACGGAATCTGTTATTCTTAAAATTAGGAAAAACTTATTACGACACCAAAGGGCCCCGATTATTCCAATCTTCCACCCAGTAGCCCGATATATCGTTGCAAACCACTTTAACAGAAGCTGTATTATCCAGCCCTAGGCGCCACATGGCATCCAGAGGCATGGATAAAAGGCGGCACAAAAGCGCACGCAAGATACCACCATGACTGACAGCAAGGACGGTCTGTCCATCTTCCATATGCGTCTCAATGTGACGAAAGGCATCCCATACTCTAGTTTGGGATGCTTCTATTTTTTCGCTCTGTCCAATATCAGCCTGTGTCGGTTTACGAAATAGCAATCGCAAAAGATCCGGATTTTCCTTTTTCATTTCTTCATAGGGATGCCCTTCCCAGCGACCAAAGGAAATTTCCCTAAGCCCCGGCAGCACCACAGGGGAAAGATTGCGTTCCTTGGCGAGGGGGGCAGCAGTCTGGCGGGTGCGCATCAGGTCCGATATATAAATAGCATCCAGTGGCACACCTTTGGCACGTGTTGCCAACTCTTCTGCCTGTTTTTCTCCCTCTTTGCAAAGAGGAAAATCGCTCCAACCTTGCAAAATCCCGTCTCGGTTGGCTGCGATCTCCCCATGTCGGACCAGATAAATCGTTTTTCTCATGTTACTCTCCCTATATAACAAAAAAGGCACTGCCGCAGCAGCACCCTTTTGTACAATTATGCTCTCGCGATATAAGCCCCGGTACGGGTATCGATTTGCAGTACATCCCCTTCGTTGATGAAGAGAGGCACTTTGACTACATACCCGGTATCCAGTTTAGCGTTTTTGCTGCCGCCGGTAGCAGTATCGCCCTTGATCCCCGGTTCGGTTTCCACAACGGTAAGCGTTACAGTATTGGGCAGTTCCACGCCCAAGATGCGGCCTTTAAAAGAAGTCACCTTGGCATCCATGTTTTCCTTTAGGAAATTGATGGCGCTGCCCAGTTGCTCTTTATTCAGTTCAATCTGCTCGTAGGTTTCGTTGTCCATGAACACATACATACCTTCGTTTTCATACAGGTATTGCATATCACGGCGTTCTACTACGGCATTTTCCAGTTTTTCTGCAGCATTGAAAGTCCGCTCTACCACAGCCCCAGTGCACAAATTGCGCATTTTGGCACGGACAAAGGCTGCACCCTTACCAGGTTTTACATGCTGGAATTCGACGACTTGCCACGCATCGCCATCGATTTCAACCGTTACGCCAGTTTTAAAATCGTTCGTAGAAATCATAACTACAACCTCCAAAAAGTAAATTTATTTATAGGGATTTATTTCTAACAAGTCTTTAGGAACTGCGGTCAGCTTTTCACAGCCACTATCAGTTACTAGAACAGTATCTTCAATCCGCACGCCGCCCTTGCCCGCCAGGTAGATACCTGGTTCATCGGTAACGACAGCCCCCACGGGAAGCGGCTCATCATTGCTGCGATTTAGGACCGGTTTTTCATGGATGTCCAGGCCAACTCCATGCCCCAGGCCGTGTCCAAAGTTAGGGCCATAGCCTTTTTCTGTAATAAAGTCACGGACGGTTTTATCCACGCTAGCCCCTGTTATACCTGGTCTTATTGTCCGTTCTCCCAAAAGATTGGCTTTGAGGACAATCTCATAAATCTCTTTTTGCCAGGGTGCCGCCTGTCCTATAACCACGGTACGGGTAATATCACTGCAATAGCCGTTATAGGTGGCACCAAAATCAAAGGTCACAAAGTCGCCTTCTGCCACGACTTTTTCAGAAGCAATACCATGAGGCATTGCACTGCGCACGCCGGAGGCTACAATAGTTTCAAAAGAGGGCTTTGTGCTGCCAAGCTTTCTCATATTGTATTCCAGTTCTGCCGCCAATTCATTCTCCCGCCGGCCTGCCTTAATATGGGGCAGCAGCTGTAAAAAGGCTTCATCCGAAATTGCAACGGCTTTACGTAAAGACCGCAGCTCTTCCGGTGTCTTAACTTGCCGCAAACCTACTAAATCCAAGTTTTTCCAGGATAAGTCAGGAAAGGCCCCGGATAATTTTTGCATCTCTGTATAGGAAAAATAATCTCCATCCAGAGCAGGATGTTTTGCTTGCGCCACCTGGACCGCTGCCTGATAAAACCCATGGTGATGCTCCAGGCACTCACACTGGGGAGCTTGCTGGGCCACTTGCAGGGTATAGCGGCTGTCTGTAATGATCACGGCCCGCTTTGCATCCACATACAAAAGGCTTTCTCCCCCTGTAAACCCGGTAAAATAGCGGATAGAAGAATCTCCCCGGATAAACATGCCATCGCAGCCTTCTTTAGCCAGCAATGCCCGCAGTTTTTCCAATGGTTCCATGATTACGATCTCCTTATGGCCGGAACATTCTGGCCGACTAATCTATTTTACTCTGAAAGGACCTGTTTATGCAAGGCTTTCCTACTATTTTTCTGAAAAAAGTGGCTTTATACGCCGCACCAGGGAAAATTTCTGCATCCGGGGATCCCCGTCAGCGGTAAAAAGCATTTGGGCGTGAGGAGCTGCTTCAATTGTTTGCCCATCAGCATCCATCATATGGGAAAGTGTCCAGGAAAAAATGTCCCCGCCAGGGGTTAAAATTTCAAGGTTCTCCCCTGTTTTCACATGGTTACGCTGCTCCACGGTCACCCGGTTTGTACTGGAATCATAGGATTGAATGAGACCTACAAAATCGGCTCCAGCAATGTACGAACTGGTTCCATAAACCTGTGCCTCAGATCCAGGTTTTTGCACAGCAAACCCGGTAGTATAAGGCCTGTGGGACACTTTTTCCAGTTCCTTTCGAAGCGCCTCCGGCGTATGGTAATGCATTGGATCCTGCCAGCACAGGTCAATGGCTTTTCGGTAAGCACTGACCACGCTGGCCACATAATGGACGCTCTTCATGCGGCCTTCTATTTTCAAACTTTTGACCCCTGCTGCCATGAGTTGGGGTAGGTAATCCATCAAGCACAAATCCTTGGAATTTAAAATATAGGTTCCCCGCCCATCCTCTGCAATGGGAAACGCCTCTTTCGGATGATTTTTTTCCATGAGGGAAAATTCCCAGCGGCAGATCTGGGCACAGGCACCCCGATTACTATCCCTACCCGTAAAATAATTGCTTAAAAGACAACGCCCGGAATAGGAAATACACATAGCCCCATGCACGAAAACTTCCAGATCCAATTTGGTTTCTTTGGCAATGGCAGCGATCTCCTCTAAAGAAAGTTCTCGTGCCAAAACCACCCGATCCGCTCCCAACTCTTCCCAGGCTTTTACAGCAGCACTGCTTGTGGTATTAGCCTGTGTGCTGACGTGGAGTTTCATATCAGGAATAATTTTCCTTGCCAACATCCACACACCTAGATCCGATATGAGCAGGGCATCCGCGCCAGCAGCTGCAAGGTCTTTCAGGTATTGGGGCAGGGTTGGCAAATCGTTATTATGGGGAAATATATTGACCGTTACATAGACCTTTTTTCCTATAGCATGAGCAAAACTGCAAATCTCCCGGATTTGCTCACAGGAAAAATTAGCTGCAAAGGCCCTTAGCCCAAAGGTTTTACCCCCTAGGTAAATGGCATCGGCCCCATAATACAGAGCCATTTTGGCTTTATCCATACTCCCTGCTGGAGCCAAAAGTTCCGGTTTTATCACAAAATTATCTCCTTACGGCTGCTCAATTTTTTCTCCAGGGTTCAATTTCTGGATCATGGCCATATGTTCACTGTAGGTTTTGGTAAAGTGGTGGTATCCGTCTTTATCCGCCACAAAATACAAGTAATCGCTCATGACCGGATGAAGAACCGCTCGGATGGCATCCATACTGGGATTCCCCACAGGACCCGGTGGCAAGCCTTTATTCAGATACGTATTATACGGAGACTGGATCTTCAGATCCTCAAAGGTGACCTCTTTTTTCTGGGCCCCGAAAAGATACTGAATCGTAGTATCGGATTGAATGGGCATGCCGATTTCCAGCCGCTTAGTAAATACCCCGGCAATGAGCGGCATTTCTTCCTTATGGGTCGCTTCTCGTTCCACCATACTGGCCAGAGTCACCACATCCCGCAACGGACGGGCGCTATGCTGCAAGTCATCCTGCAAAGAAGCTTTTAGTTTGCTGTCAAATTCCCGTACCATCATGGCAAGGATTTCTTTTTCATCCGTCCCTTCGGGGATAGTATACGTAGCCGGGCAAGCGAAACCTTCTGCCTTATACACTACTGCAGAATCGCTGGTGGTCATATAGGGGTAAGGTGTATAGTTTTTGGCAGCATCCCGGAAAGCTTGTGCGCTTCCCAGCTGTTCTTTCTCTAACTTCAAGGCAATTTCGTTAATGGTGGCCCCTTCCGGCACAGCAAAGCTGGTGGCATGGACCTGCCCCTTGGAAAGAATATCAATGATTTCCTTGTTGCTCATCCCGGCAGTTAATTCGTACTTGCCTGCCTGCAGATGGCTGTCCAGCCCATTGATTTTAGCTGCCAGCCGAAAAGATTCAGGGGTTTGGATCAACTTTTTATCATGCAGCAATGTGGCAATCTCCTGTGTGCTCATGCCCTGTGTGACCGTAAAACGGACCTTTTGCCCGGCAGCCAAACTGGTATGGGGATTAAAATAATTTAGATACCAGTAAGCACCAAACAAAAGTGCCAGCAAAAAGGCTGCGCAGATCGGTAAAAACTTCTTTTTCATTCCGTATGCTCTCTTACTCTTCGTCCATTTCATCCATCATGGTTTCATAGGCTCTTCGCACAGCCGAAAATTCCTCGTCGGTGGGGTCCAGATACACCGGTTCACCCTTGTCGTCAAACTCTATGCGGGCAATAATCACCTCATCTTCTGCCGCTTCCTCATCCTGTACAGCAGTCAAAAGGGCAAAATTCTTCCCATCCATCGGAATGACCATTTCTTCCAGGTAATACGATTCATTGCCGTCCTCGTCGGTAATAACCACCAGATCTCCCTGGTCCTCCGATTCCAGCATTTTTTCGTCCAGTTTTTCTTCATACGTCGCCATGTAGACACCTCCCCAAGCTGTCCAGATAATTTTGCAGGATTACAACAGCGGCCATCATATCAATAATCCCCTTTCTCTTTTTTCGCTGCACATCCGCTGCGACCAGGACTTTTTCCGCGGCCACCGTGGAAAGCCGTTCATCCCACAAAATAATTTGCATAGAAGGGAACTCCTGTTCCAAAACAGCCTTAAAGGCTTCGCTGGCCTTCGCGCGTTCCCCCACGGTCCCATTCATATTTTTGGGATATCCCAGGACAAAAGCTTCCACTTCTTCTTGTTGCACCAGCTCCTTAAGCCGCGCCAAATCTTTTTTTTCTCCTTTGCGGTGGATGGTTTCGACCCCCCGCGCAATAAGCCCCATGGCATCGCTGACAGCAACACCGATGGTTCTTGTTCCTAAATCCAGTCCCATAAACCGCATCAGGCGTTAGGCTCCTTTAAATACCGCTGCAAGAGGGCTTCCAGTAGTTCATACCGTTCATAGCGGCGGATTTTCAGTCTAGCATCCTTGTAGCTAGTGATATAGGCCGGATCCCCGCTCAAAAGGTATCCTGCCAGCTGATCAATGGGATTATAGCCTTTTTCTTTCAGTGCATCCGCAACTTCCCGAATCGTTTCGGCTACGCTTTTGCTTTCCGGGACCGGTTTGAACATAGTGGTTTCCTGTGAAATATGACTCATGTCTATGACCTCCCTTTTTGCACATAAAGGGGTTGCCACGCTACGCGACAACCCCCGCATCCTTCTTCAGTAAAAATAGTGTGTGATATTTTTGGGTACCGCTTCTTGAAATAGCACCAACATAACTTCAATGGGAACGTTCATACCGTCCAAAATCCAGCGCATAGTCATCTCTTCTCCGCCCACCACAAACATTTCTACGGCAAAATCCACATGGGGGCTTCTCAAATCCGCACCTTGTGTCCGCAGCAGATAATGATAGGCATCTCGTACGAAACGCCGGTTGGTCTCCCGTACCCGCTCCACATCACAGCTAGTATAAAGATTTTGGAGAAATTTCAAATGTTTAGCATACAACTGAAATTTTTTATACATGGCTTCTGACCAGCAGTGACTGCGCATAATATTCTTGCCATGGAGCGCCAAGATATGCACGTAAACCCAGTGAGCCAAATCTCGCCGGCTATGAAAATGGGCTGTAAAGTCCTCTTGGGAGACTCCTGCCGCTTTGACGATTTCCTCTTCGGTAATCTTGCGAAGAGGCTTTTCTTCCATCAGTTTATAAAGGGCTTTACCTAACTGGTCCTTTATTTTTTCCTCTGCGTCCATTGCTTCACCCTCTTAGTGGATCTGCTCCCCAATCAGGCTCCAGGCCTGTTCCATAGCTTCTTTGATTTTACTCTTGTCTTTACCGCCGGCTTGGGCCATATCTGGCCGACCACCGCCATTACCGCCCATGACCTGGGCTACCGCTTTCACCAATTTACCTGCGTGAATACCTTTTTGTACCGCTTCTTTAGAAGCCATAACAAGAACATTCACTTTATCGTCAGCAACAGGGGCCAGCAGAACCACTACACCACCGGTCTTATCCCGCAGGGTATCCCCCATTTGGCGCAAAGCTCCCACATCGGCCACGCTTACTTCTTGTACCAGAGCAGGTACGCCGTAAATGGTACGCGTCCCAGCCGTTACATTTTGGGCAGCCGCAGCAAGTAGTTTTCGTTCTGCTTCTTCGGCACGCCGCTTCTCATTGCGTACTTCTTCTTGCAATGCGGTAAGCCGTTCCACCAGATTACCCGGGCGAGCTTTTACGGTATCGGCTGCTTCCGTAAGAATATTTTCCAATTCCCTGCTATACTGCAAGGCGCCAAGTCCTGTGACGGCTTCAATTCTCCGCACACCGGATCCTACGCTGGATTCGGACAGAATTTTAAACATCCCGATATTGGAGGTGTTTTTTACATGAACGCCGCCGCACAGTTCCATGCTGTAACCTGGCACGTTCACCACTCGTACAACGCGCCCGTATTTTTCTCCGAACAAGGCCATAGCTCCTTTGGCCTTGGCTTCTTCCAAATCTTGTTCGGATATCTCTACGTCGATAGCATCCAAAATTTTTTCATTAACTAGATCTTCCACCGCCAGCAGTTCTTCACTGCTAACAGGGGAAAAATGGGAAAAATCAAAACGTAGCCGATCCGGTCCTACATAGCTACCTGCCTGGTTTACATGATCTCCCAGCACCTTTTTCAAGGCCGCATGAAGTAGGTGTGTAGCCGTATGGTTTCGGGCAATAGCAGCCCGGCGCTCCAGATTGACTTCAAAGGTCACATGATCTCCCGTAGCTAGGGAGCCTTCCACTACTTTCCCCAAATGAATGGTGGTCCCATCCGGTAATTTCTTGGTATCAAGCACATCAAAGATACCATTTGATCCCACTAAGCGGCCATTATCGCCCAGCTGTCCGCCGCCTTCTGCATGGAAAGCCGTATTGGACAAAATCACGGCCAGTTCGTCCCCATGCTCGCCTTTGGATACAGCCTGGGTTTCCCGCAATGGGAAAAGAGCCGCTACCGTTCCTTCGTGGCTGTCCTCAGAAACCGTCAAAGTTCCCAGCTTTAAATGCCGCGTATCATACAAAACCGGTTTGCCTTCCTGGTCGTTACGGGCTGCCCGCGCTCTGTCACGCTGCGCTTCCATAGCCGCATCAAAGCCGGGTTTATCCATGCGCATGCCTTGCTCTTCCAGAATTTCTTCCGTCAGTTCCCAAGGAAATCCAAAGGTATCATACAGCTGGAAAACATCGGCACCGGAAAGCACGGTTTTCCCTGCTTTCCGCAGAAGATCGATTTTTTCATTTAAAAGAGCTGTCCCTTGTTCCAGCGTGGCCAGGAAGCTTTGTTCTTCCATAGTGATGACTTTTTCGATATAACTTTGTTTTTCTTTGAGATCCGTATAGTAGTCTCCGTACATGGAGATAACCAGATCCGCTGCTCCTGCCAGGAATTCTTTGGTAATCCCGATCTGCCGGCCATGGCGCACGGCACGCCGCAATACCCGGCGTAAAATATATCCGCGTCCTTCGTTGCTGGGCAGGATACCGTCCCCAATCATAAAGGTGAGGGAACGGGCATGATCCGCAATAACTTTCAGCGAAATATCCGTTTGGGGATCATCATGATATTGCTTACCAGAACTATCGCAGGCATATTGGATCAGCGGGAAGATTAAGTCCGTTTCGAAGTTATTGGGAACCCCCTGCAATACGGACGCCACCCGTTCCAATCCCAACCCGGTATCAATATTTTTGTGCTGCAGCGGGGTATATGTGCCATCAGCTTCTTTATTGTACTGGGTAAATACCAAGTTCCATAATTCCAGGAAACGCCCGCAGTCACAGCCTGGTCCGCAGGTAGGCTCTCCACAACCTTTGTCTTCTCCCAGGTCAATATGAATTTCAGAATCCGGGCCGCAGGGACCGCCGCTAGTGATTTCCCACCAGTTGTCCTCCAGTTTCACGATCCGTTCTGCCGGTACGCCGCACACATCATGCCACAGGTCATAGGCCTCTTGATCATCAGGATACACCGTAATCCACAGTTTATCCTTGGGCAATTCCAATTCTTTGGTCAAAAACTCCCATGCCCAGGGAATCACTTCTTTCTTAAAATAATCTCCGAAAGAAAAATTGCCCAGCATTTCAAAATAGGTATGGTGCCGGGCGGTATGCCCCACGTTTTCAATATCACCGGTACGGACGCATTTCTGGCAGGTAGTGATCCGGGGAGAAGGCGGTTTCACCTTGCCCGTAAAATACGGTTTAAGCGGTGCCATCCCAGCGCCAATAAGCAAAAGCGTAGGATCATCATGAGGAATCAGGGAAGCACTGGGTAATACAAGGTGACCCCGCTCCTTGAAGAAATCTAAAAACTTTTGGCGAATTTCGTTACCTGTTAACTTTTTCATGCAAAACTCTCCCTATTCTTTACGCCGGCGCCCGTTACTGCCCCGGAATTTTTTCCCTTCGTATCTAAAAAATTATAGACAATTTTCACCACTCTGTCAATGACATGCCTACGGCACCAAATGTAGATTTTTGCGCACCTGCCAGCGGATATCCGGTAGTTTAGCATACAAATTTCACCCTGGACATGCGGTATCATTTACATCCCTATGTCCCACCACCGTATGCATATTGGGGTCCAGGTGATAAATACGACACAATGCCGTTACCAGATTGGCCAGTGCCTTTAGTTGATACGTGGTAGGTTTTTCCCACTCAAAGTTTCCGGTTACATTGATTCCTACCGTATGGTCATTTTGTCCGTAGGCATGCGCCCCTATGGTCACAAGTGGCCGTCCCCGTTCAATGATGCCATTTTTCCGGATGACATAGTGGTACCCAATCCCGCACCAACCATTTTTCAAATGGGCCTGATGAATCTGGGCAGCAGAAATATCCCCACTGGGAACCCCCACGTGGTGAATGACAATCATATCCGTTCGAGGCCGAACGTATAGTTTGCCTCGAAACTGTAGATTAGTTTCCTTGATAAATAGCCCTTCACTAGGGGCTTTATCCCTTGCCGGGTTATACACTCTATTTTTGTCTTCGTCTTCTTGTTCTTGTTTGCGCTGTTCTTCCCGTTCTTTGGCCCGTTCGCGCCATGATTTATGGCCCCCTTTTGCTCTTTTCTTTCTTGAAAGCGCCAATTGTCCCACCGGGTTCGGTTCCACAAGCAGTGTCTGTTGATCGGCCTGGTTGTCTCCACGGTTGGAATTCATCCCCAACCGTACCGCCGCTGATGCCAAGGTAGCACCACTGCACAGGATACAGGCACTAAGGGAAAAACATACGACTCGCTGTAAATATTTTTTATTCACTCCATGAACGCCTCTTTACAAGCAAAAAGCAGCCCGTTGTTCAGACAACCAGGCTGCCCGTATATGCTCTTTATTTGTATAAATTGTATTATAGCATCAATTCATGCCCTGTCAAATGAAGAAATCATGACAATCTTCCACACTATGGCAAATGGCCTTCCCAAAGATAAGGAATGCCATTGGATAAAAGTCTTATTTGCTTTCATAAAATGCTTTATAAGCACGATAGGTCTCATAGGCATCGGCTTTAGACAACAGGTCATAGGGGGAATGCATGCTCAGCATGGCCGTCCCGCAGTCAACCACTTCTACACCCCAGTCAGCCAGCATAAAGGCGATGGTTCCACCACCTCCTTGATCCACTTTGCCCAGTTCACCAATCTGCCAGGCAACGCCATTTTCGTTAAAAATGCGCCGCACTTTTTGCATAAATTCACTATTGGCATCATTGCTGCCGGCTTTGCCCCGGGCTCCGGTGTATTTGGTAAGGGCAATCCCATACCCTAATAGGGACGAATTGTCTTTTTCCGTAACCTCCGGGAACATGGGATCCATGCAGGCATTCACATCCGCAGAAAGCATCTCGCTGTGTTCCATGGTTTCGTAGAAGTCCAGTAAACTGCCCCGATTCTGTAAAGACAAAAGTTTCATGACAAATTTTACGAAGTAGGCTGACTCCATACCGGTATTGCCATAGGAACCGATTTCTTCCTTGTCGGTAAAGAGCGCCGCCTGGGTTTTAGTGCCGGGATCTGCTTGCAAAATTCCTTCCAGATTGGCATAGGAGCATACCCGGTCATCCTGCCCATAGGAAGCAATCATAGACCGATCAAAGCCCACGTCCCGGCTCTTCATGGCAGGCACCAGTTCTAGTTCCGCCGTGGTGAAATCTTCTTCTTCAATTCCATATCTTTCTTTCAGAAGTTTCATTACAGCATCTTGTAGTTTTTCATCATGGTCATTGTGGGAACCAATCACGGCCTGGAGCTGCTCGCCGGTAACCCCTTCTGCCATCGTTTTCTTCATCTGGTCCTGGGCCATATGGGGCAAGAGATCTGTGATATAGAAAACGGGATCTGCTTCGTCCATTCCAATATTGATTTCGATTTTTTCCCCTGCTTTGTTATAAATCACACCAATCAGTGCTAAAGGAATACAAGGCCACTGGTATTTTTTGATTCCTCCATAATAATGGGTCCGAAAATAAGCTACCCCATCCTGTTCATGCACTGGATTCCCTTTTAGATCCAGACGAGGTGCGTCCACATGGGACCCAACAATTTTAAGTCCTTCATATACCGGCTCCGTGCCGATGACAGCCAGGATACAGGACTTCCCTTTTTGGTTCCAGTACACCTTATCTCCTGGTTTTAATTCTGCGCAATCATACAGTGGTTTAAAGCCAGCGGTTTCGGCCTGTCGCAAAATTTCCTTTACTGCCAGTCGTTCTGTCCGCGCCGTATCCAAAAATTTTTTATACCGGTCCCCGTATTCCATGACGGCGATTCGTTCTTTGTTATCCATCCGCGCCCAAGCGGATTCCTTTCTGCTGTAGGTTTCTTCCATGAGATTGCCTCCGTTCTTTTACCTATTGACAGGCGATACTTGTGGAATAAAAAACAGGAGAACATCCGCACTGGACATTCCCCTGTTCCTCTGTCTGGTTTCAACCCAAGAGAGATTTTACCATGGTGCTAACCCGTTTGCCTTCGGCTTTACCCCGGGTTTGAGCGATAACCATTCCCATTACTTTGCCCATATCCTTCATGGACTTGGCGCCGCTTTTGCCAATGGCATCCTCCACCACTTGCTTCAGTTCCTCGTCGCTTAGCTGCTGGGGCAGATAGTGTTTCAGCACGTCAATTTCCTGCTGATTTTTTTCTACCAAATCCGGCCGGTTTGCGTCTTGGATTTCTGAAAGGGTATCTTCTCTTTGTTTGACTTCTTTGCTGAGGACAGCCAGCACCTGGTCATCCTTCAATTCGGTCTTCTCGTCAATTTCTTTATTCCGTATGGCAGCCCAAGCCATCCGCAATACTGCCAACCGCAGTTTGTCACGGTCTTTCATGGCCTGCTTCATATCGGTTTGTAGAATATCCCGTAAAGACACAGTGCACGCCCCCAAACGTATTATCTGGTTTTGCGCTTTCTGGCAGCTTCAGACTTCTTTTTCCGTTTAACGCTAGGTTTTTCGTAGTGTTCACGTTTCCGTACTTCGGAGAGAACGCCTGCTTTCTGCGTAGCGCGTTTGAAACGCCGCAGCGCACTGTCCAAAGACTCGGTTTTGCCAACTCTGATCTCAGTAGCCATCTATATCCCTCCCTCCACGATCTCTTTCGGGAAGTGTAATTTAACATTAACACTTAGTTATTATACCTTATAAGCAAGTGCTATGTCAACAAACAATTAGCAGGGAGGCCAGCCCAGTTCTTTGCCGCCCAGGATGTGGAAATGCAGGTGAGGCACGCTTTGGCCGCCCCAGGATCCGGTATTGACAACGACCCGGAAACCTTTTTCCTCAAGACCCAGTTGTTTGACCAGTTGCGGCAGGATTTCTTTCACATGGAGCAGCACGTCAGGGGATGCCGTCAGGATATTCTCAGTATGTTCTTTGGGAATCACCAGTACATGCACCGGCGCCCCGGGATTTAAATCGTTAATCACGATCACTTGGTCATCTTCGTAAACTCGTTTGCTAGGAATCTCACCGGAAATGATTTTACAAAATACACAGTCCGTCATAATTTCACCCCCTGTACCTACAAATTTACTCTATTATAACACCCTTTAGTCCATCCTCATAGATATTTTCCAACAGGACAGGGGTAATTTTCCCTTTGCTGGCTGCCGGGCTATTCGTATAGACACGTAAATATTGCGGCGTCAAGCCTTCCCAAAGGCCTGTTTTCTTATTTTTTTGTTCCCATAGTACCGCGGACGTTCTGCCCAGCCAGGATGCGCGATATTGCAAATTGCTTTTTATGTCAATAGCCTCCAGGCGGTGTACCCGGTTTTGCTTTTCTTTATTGGTCAGCTGACCCGGCATACGAGAAGCTGGCGTCCCTTTCCGCGGTGAATAGGGGAAAATATGGATTTTGGCAAATCCCATTGCCTCTATAAAAGCAAGGGATTGCTGGAAATCTTCCTCCGTTTCCCCTGGAAATCCTACAATCACATCTGTAGTTATCGCCACATCCGGCACAAGGGTTCGAATGCGCTCTACCAACGCTTTGAATTTTTCCGTGTCATAGGGTCTGTGCATTCGTTTTAGGGTTGCCGTGCAACCTGCCTGCAGGGGCAAATGCAAATGGGCACATAAACGCTCATCCTGCGCCATAAGCGCAAGCAGCGCTTCATCCACTTCCACACTCTCCAGACTCCCCAAGCGGAACCTTGGCACACCAGGAACGGCTAAAGCTGCTTTTACCGCATCGCTTAGTTTGGGGCCTTGAGGATTTTCCTTACCATAGCAGCCCAAATGGATGCCGATTAAGACGATTTCCTGAAAATGCCCTTCCGCTAGACGAGCCACTTCCTGCTGGATATCTTCCAGGCTGCGGCTGCGAAGATGGCCCCTGGCATAAGGAATAATGCAGTAGGCACAGTATTGATCGCAGCCTTCCTGTATTTTTAGGAAGGCCCGGTTACGACTTTGGTCCACCGCCGCCTCCATATTTTCAAAGGCATCTCCCACGTTCATCGTATGTACGATGTTAAGCGGTGCATGTTCCGGTGTTTCTTCCAAGCGCCGTTTCACCAGTGTCACCACTTGTTTCCGATCCTGGCTGCCGATCAAAATATCCACACCGGGGATTTCCAATACTTCCTCCGGAGAAGTCTGGGGATAGCAGCCAGTTACCACAATGAGAGGTTTGGGATGCATACGGCTGACCCGGTGAATAATCCGGCGACTTTTTCCTTGTCCAGCATTGGTCACCACACAGGTATTAATCAGCACAATATCTGCCGGATGTTCTTCGTCAAAGGGTACCACGGAAAATCCATCCTGCGCAAACAGTTTTTCCATGCTAGCGGTGTCCGATTGATTCACCTTGCAGCCCAATGTATAAAAAGCAATGGTTTTCATCTTGCCGTGTTTTATCCTCCCAAATTTCCCGTCTCGTACATAATGGCTGTAAGGGCAGCCAGCGCCGCTGTTTCCGTGCGCATGATCCGGGGTCCCAGACTGACGCTCTGCCAGCCTTGTTCCTGCAAAAAGGAAAATTCCTCTTTAGAGATACCTCCCTCTGGCCCGATCAAAAAGGCTGCCGAATGAATTTCCGGATGGGCGTGCAGTACATCCCGTATGCCTCGTGTATCTTCCACTTCATACGCCACAATTTTTAGGTCTGCCTTACAGCCCTGTACCCCATCACGAAAAGGCTGCGGAACCATGACTTGCGGGACGATATCTCGCTTGCTCTGTTTAGCCGCCGCTTCCGCAATCTTTTTCCAGCGTATTTGTTTTTTTAACGCTTTGTCTGCATCCAGCCGTACTACAGAATGTTCCATCATAACCGGGTAAACGCTATGAATCCCCAGTTCCACGGCCTTTTGGATTACCCACTCCATCTTGTCCTGCTTAGGCAGGCCTTGCAGCAGCGTCACCGCAATGGATGGCTCATGATTGGGATCCATAGTTTCCACCACGTGAAGCAACACCTGGCTATCCTTAAAACCTGTGATTTTCATCACCGCTGTGACCTGGTCCAGGCTGACGATTTGGATATTCTCTCCCTGTTTCAGGCGCAGTACATGGGTAATATGATGGGCGTCCTGTCCATCAATGTACATGGTATCCTGAAAATCCCGGTTTACAAAAAAACGGTACATTACATTTTCCTTCCCATGGTCACGGCGCACCATCCCGCTTTGCGGTGCACATCCAGAATCTGTAAGCCCTGTTTTTCCGCAGCCGCTTCCACTTCCGGCAACCGCTCTTCTATGATACCGCTGGCCAAGAAACGGCCATGTTCTTTTAGCTTAACTGCAACTTCCGGCATAACTGCAACAATAACGGCAGCAATAATATTGGCCACAATAAGGTCGGCGTTCCCTTTTGTTGCCTCTAGCAGATTGCCCTGGCTTACTGTAATGGTACCAGTAAGCTGATTTTGCGCAATATTCTCCCTGGCCACTTCTACGGCTTTGGCATCAATGTCCACAGCATACACCTGCCGTGCACCCAAAAGCGCCGCCGTCATGGCCAAAATCCCGCTGCCGGTTCCTACGTCAAAGACAACCATATCCGGGGCTATCAGCTCTTCCAGTCGCTGTATGCACATACTGGTAGTGGCATGGGTCCCCGTGCCAAAAGCCATGCCAGGATCCAATACAATGACTTTTTCTCCTTGCTTAGGAGTGTATTTCTCCCAGGAAGGATTAATCACTATTTTCTTCCCCACATGGGTGGTATGGAAGAATTGCTTCCACTGGTTGGCCCAATCTTTTTCACTGATGGTTTGAAAAAATGTGGGGCCAAAGCGAAACTCCCCAATCCGTTGGGTAATGGTGTTCAGCCCTTGTTCAATACGATCCAGTTTTTTCTGCAATTCCCCATTTTCCGGATAGTAGGCTGTTACCGTCACCACCTCCGGGTTTTCCTGCTCTGGAATATCGCACAATTCCCAAGTATCACTTTGCCGCAGGTCATTTAAAAGCTTGGGGTCTTCAATCACTACCCCGTTGCGGGCTCCTGTTTCTTCTAATAGGTCTGCCACCGCTTCTACGGCCGCATGCGTAACTTTAATGCTAACTGCCAGCCACTGTTCCATTACATTCTCCTTGTACCCCATTTTCCCGCACCAATCGGTTATACAGTTCCCGTTTAGGGACTTTGTATTTTTTCGCCGTTTGGGAAAGGGCTTCTTTTTTATCCATACCGCCTGCTAGCAGCTGCTTCACTTCCTCTAAAGGGTCTATCTGAAGTGACACAGGTTCAGCTTTTCCCGGTGCAATCACTAGGACAAACTCGCCGCGTGGCGAACTTTCTTCCAGATGCTGTCGTACTTCTGCAATGCTACCCCGGAAAAATTCCTCATGAACCTTGGTCAGTTCCCGGCACATGGCCATATCCCGATTGCCCCAGACCATTTCAATATCCTGCAAGACTTCCCGGATGCGATGGGGCGCTTCATAAAGAATAAGGGTTGCCGGAATCTCTTTCCACGCTTTCAATTGCTCTTGCCGTTTTGCTTTTGTTTTTGGCAAAAAGCCCCCAAAGAAAAATGGTGTAGTTCCTAGACCGGAAGCTACTAGTGCCGTTAGCGCCGCATTCGCTCCCGGTATGGGTACCACCAAAATGCCGCGAGCAATTGCCTCTTTGGCAGCTGCTTCCCCAGGATCCGAAATTCCCGGAAAGCCAGCGTCACTGACCAGCACAACATTTTCACCATCCTCCAGAGCTTGCAGCAAAACCGGTCCTGCTTTTTCCTTATTGTTTTCATGATAACTCAGCATGGGTTTGCCATGAATTTCAAAATGATTCAACAGTTGCCGAGTATGCCGGGTATCTTCTGCCGCAATCAGGTCTGCTTCTTTAAGCATCCGTACGGCCCGGAACGTCATATCCTCCAGATTGCCGATGGGAGTAGCGCATAAGTACAAAATGCCCTTCTTTGCTTCCATGATCATGCCTCATTTTTTCCATAATATGTCAGGGTATCCTGGGTATATCCGCCACTGGTCGTATACATAACAAGAGGAGGCAGCACCGTTAGTCCAGGGTGCCCTCCTTTCACAAATTCCGCCAGAAAGATCCAGGCCGGCCGTTCCAATTTGGCATGGACCCACTGGAGCTTTTTTACTTCCAAATGGTATTTGGCTCCCAAAAGCACCGCTTCCGTAAAGCGTTCTGGAAGCTGCACCAGAGCAAAACGTCCTTTGGTTTTTAGCGCATATGCCGCCGCCTGAAAAAAATCTTCCAGCGAAGTATCTATTTCGTGACAAGCCGTCCGCCCATTCTGGCGTTTGCGTCCCCCTATCCGGTAAGGAGGATTGGCCAGAACCAGATCCATCGTTTCACTGGTAAGAAACTGGGGCAATGCCCGTACATCAATTTGCCTGGCTTCCACCGTCTGGGTGAGCCCGTTACTTTTTATGCTTTCTTGGAACAACTCCACCATCCGGGGATTATTATCAATACCCAGTACATGTCCTGCGCCACGTTGCTGCACTAATAGACTCACAGCACCTGTGCCGCATCCCAGGTCCAGTACCTTGGCATTTTTTACCACATGGGGGAAGGCAGCCAAGAATACGGCATCCGTAGTAAAACAAAATTCCGTGGGGTCCTGCCAAATTTTCGTTATCCCATCCGGCAGGCAGTCCAGCCGCAGCGTTTTATCCACGTTTATCTCCCCGGTGATTGGACCGATGTTGTGGTTTTTCCACTTGGGATACCACTTCCACAATTTCGTCCCATCCTACTTCGATCTGGTTTCCCGGGGATAGTTCCACCGCCACCATCTGTTCCCGGCGGCTGATCCGCATCACCATGCCTTCCCCGCTGGGGGTAACCACTTTCATCCCGGGTTTTGGGGTAATCTGTTTCTCCCGTTCCTGTGTCTTTTTCTTGGGGCAACGGTCACAATACATCCCGCTTTCATACTTAAGGCAGCACAACAGGCGGCCACAAATCCCCGATATTTTTGTAGGATTGAGGGAAAGATTTTGTTCCTTGGCCATTTTAATAGAAACCGGCTGAAAATCTTCCAAAAAGCTGGCACAGCACAAAGGCCGCCCACAGCAGCCGATACCGCCTAATGTTTTGGCTTCGTCCCGCACCCCGATCTGCCGCAGCTCAATCCGTGTACGGAATACAGCCGCCAGGTCTTTAACCAATTCCCGGAAATCAATGCGTCCATCTGCCGTAAAATAAAATACGATTTTTCCTACATCAAACGTATATTCCACATTGACCAGATGCATGGGCAGCTTTCTTGCTGCAATTTTCTTTTCGCAAATGGCATAGGCCTCTTTTTCCTTCTGACGATTTTCTGCGGCCTTTTGATCGTCTTCTGCCGTTGCTTTGCGAACGACATTTTTCAAGGGATGCACAACCTGGCTTTCTTCCATTTCCCTTGGACCTAGCACCACGGTTCCGTATTCAATCCCCCGGGCCGTTTCCACAATAACGTGGTCCCCGATGGTAAGCGCATAGTCTCCTGGTATAAAATAATAAATTTTTCCGGCCCGTTTAAACCGGACCCCCACGATGGTGACCATGGGCCACCTCCTTTCCGATCTGTAAAAATAAAGCTTCCAGCACTAGGCGCCGGTTCACAAATGAACCCACTCCCTGCCGAGCTTCCTGTAAGAATTCTAATGCACGGCGGAGTGCTTCTATCGGCCAATTGGCAAAAAGTGTGGTCAGGCGTCCCCGCAGATCTTCATTATATAAAGGCACCGTAAGACAGGTTCTAAGAACCAGTCCGTCCCGCAGTAGCAGGGCAAGAAGTTCCAGAATCATAAGGCTTTCTTGTCGTTCACTGCGAAGCACCAAGGGAACCGTTGCCATAAACGTTAAAAGTTCCCCCTGTCCTACGCGATCCAGTATTTCCAAAAGTTCTTTTCTTAGTTCCAGCGCATTGGCTTGAAACATGGTGACAGCCTTACCTATACTGCCTCCAGCCAGGGCCGCCAAAATCTTTTTTTGCGCCGTCCATATCTGCCAATTTTTATCCCCCGGCGCCGCATTTGGCAGAGCCGGCAACATTTCCAATACTTTCTGGGTTTCTGCTTTCGTCAGCGGAGCAAAATGCAGTTGAATAACCCGGCTGCGAATCGTTGGCAAGAGCCGTTCCACGTGATCCGTCACCAGAATAAATAACCAGTATGCCGGTGGCTCCTCTAATAGTTTCAGCAGGCTATTTTGGGCCGCTTCATTCATCTTGTCGGCTTGGTCAATCAGACACACTTTATAGGGGCTTAGCACCGGAGCCATTGCCGCCACTTTAACCAAGTTTTGGATCTGGGACAGGACAATAAAGGCGCCCTGTGGTTCCACTTGCAAATAATCCGGATGCGCTCCCTGGTTCATGGCGCGGCAGCTTTCGCAAAAGCACCTATGGAAAGGATCGCTAAGACACAAAAATGCTTTGGCAAATTGCTGCGCCACCTTCTTTTTTCCGATACCCTCCGTACCGTAGAAAAGTAAGGACGGGGTTTTGCGCTTACCATGGAGCATGTGCTCCAAAAACGCTTTATTCTCCTCATGTCCAATGATCCCGTCCCACATAGCTTTGCCCTTTCTTATTTGTATGGTTCCAACTGTTTTACAATCTCAGCGGTAATGACCGCTACATTTTGCAGTGCATCCACCACCAAAAACCGTTTCGGTTCTTCTTTAGCCAGCGCCAAGTAGCCTTGCCGTACTTGATTCTGAAAATCCAGCCCGGCCAGTTCAAATTTATCCACCGCGCCCCTGGCTTCCCGCCTGCGCAGTAGAGCCTCGGGGGCCCCATCTAAGAGAATGGTCAAATCCGGCACCAGATGACCCGTAGCAAAGTTTCCCAACTGGCGCAGCTCGGAAAGATCTAGCCCCCCCAGTACGCCCTGATAAACCAAGGTGGAATCACTAAACCGGTCGCAAATCACCACTTTCCCCGCCAATAATGCGGGACGAATCACCTGATCCACATGATCTGCCCGGGCAGACAGCTGCAATAGTGCTTCCGTTTTCGGAGACAGGGAACGCGCTGGATCCAGGGCAAACTCCCGGAGTTGTTCAGCCAGCTCCGTGCCTCCTGGTTCCCGTGTCACAACGGTTTCCCGTCCATACAGTTGAAACCATTGGGAAATTTTCTCTGCCTGGGTGGTCTTACCCCCACCGTCCGGCCCTTCCAGCGTCAAAAACAGTCCTTTTTTACTCATGCTATAACCTCAATATGCCGAAGCAAAGGATCCTTTGGACCACTGACAACAAGTCCTCGTTTTCGCATCGTTTCACAATAAGAAAGCAGTTCCGCCGTAATTTTTTCACCAGGCATCACCACAGGAATCCCGGGCGGGTAAAAACTAATACTCTCCCCTGCGATTTTTCCTGCCGCTTCCAAAAATGCTACCGGGTGATGGGGTGCAAAAAACGCTTCCCGCGGCAAAAGCACCCTCTCAGGCAACTGAGTTACAGGTGCTGCCGGTAAAATTTTATGCCCGGGCTTACGGATCTTCTGCAAGGTCTTGACAATCGTTTCTATTGCAGCAGGAAATTCCGGGTTAACATCGGCATAGGTAACTAAAAACAAAACATGTTCCTCATCCACCAGTTCCACGGCTACGCCCTCTTGCCGCAAGGCATCCGCCGCTTCTGGTCCTGTCACGCCCAAGGCACTGACACGAATGGTCACTTTCCCAGGGTCCATGGCTACAACGCCGCCTTTACCGATCAGTTCTTGTTCCAGAACCGGCAGCTCGGAAATGGTATGCAGCGCATCTCGCAGTTGCTGTGCGGCCTGAATAGAGGCCTCTGCCATCATTTTACCATACGCCGCCAGCTGGGCACGTGCCCCATCCAAAGATCCCAGCAAAAGATAATTGGGGCTCGTCGTCGCCATAAGGCTTGCCGCCGCTTCCATTGCTTCCGGACGCAGTCGTTTATAGTTGACCTGCAGCAGGCTGCACTGTGTCATAGCCCCCAGAAGTTTATGCGTGCTTTGGGCCGCTGCATCTGCTCCTGAGGCCATAGCAGAAGGTGGCAGTTTCTTAGAAAAACCAAGATGGGGCCCGTGGGCTTCGTCCACTAGCAATACGGCATCGTGCCGGTGGGTAATTTCTGCGATTTTTTTAGTATCTGCCGCAAGGCCAAAATAATCCGGTGTAGTCAAAAACACGGCCTTACTGTCCGGATGCTCATTAAACGCTTTTTCCACCTGTCCTGGGGTAATCTGTAAAACCATATGCCAGGTATCATCATAAGGTGGCTGCAAATACACGGGCACCAATCCGCCTAAAATTAAGCCGCCCAATACACTGCGATGGCAATTTCGGGGAAGGATGATTTTATCGCCTGGCCGTAAGGCTCCCAGCAGCATGCTGTGAATCAGCCCTGTTGTGCCATTGACACCCAAAAAACAGCGATCGGAGCCATAAAGATGGGCCGCCAGTTTTTCCGTCTCCTGGATACATCCTGAGGGGTGGTGCAGATCATCCAACTCTGCCATCAAGGAAACATCACTTTCCAGTGCCACGTCACCCACCAGATGGCGAAGCTCCTTATCCGCACCACGGCCGCCTTTATGACCGGGCGTATGAAGGGGATACACGTGCTGCTGCCGATACTTTTCCACGGCAGAAAGCAGTGGTTTGTTGTCTGTCACGATTTATTCTCCTTTGGTGCGGCCTTTTTTAGCAGTTTTTTTATTCCGATCCTTAATAAATTCCAGTCCCAAGGCTACTCCGCCCAAAACAGCGGCACAGCCGCCCATAGGAGTCCAGCCTCCGGCTACATTTCCGACAATCACGAAAAAGAGCAACCCCGCCAAAACGAGTTTGGTTCTCATCTTTGTCTCCTTCCTGTACCTCTATATCCCTGCACCGTATTTCTTGTAATAAAAAAGCCCGTCCCACAGGACGAGCCTAAATGTTAAATGGCGGAGTGGGAGAGATTTGAACTCTCGCGAGGTTTAACCCCCCTAACGATTTAGCAAACCGTCCTCTTCAGCCACTTGAGTACCACTCCATAAAACCGGCTGACTGGTTTATCATACACAAAAAAATATGCTTTGTCAAGCAGTTTTTAAGAATCCTTGGTGTCTCTTTCTTCGCAGATAGCGATAGAACCAAAGTGCCAGCACAATCTGGAGCAAAGAAGATAAAGGGGTGGCTAATCCAATATGGAACAAGGAAACCGGCTGCCACAAGCTCATGGCATAACTCACCGGGACCCGCACCAAAAAAGCGGACAAAATTCCCTGCAGCATCACAAACCGGGTTTGTCCCATGCCGTTGTAAAACCCGATAAAGCAGAAGAACACAGGCGTTAAAATACAATCAATGGCATACGCCTGCAGATAATCCCAAGAAGCTTCAATAATCTGGGTATCTTGCGAAAATAGACCGGACAAAGTATCCCCGTGGAACCATGCTCCAAAGCTCATAAAACAGCCCAGACTGGCAGCAATCATAATGGCATACCGCAGAGCCTGCGTAGCCCGTTCCATCTTGCCAGCACCGTAATTTTGCGCCACAAAGGCCGCCAAAGACTGCATAAACGCCGACGGGCAAAGCATGATAAACCCGCATACCTTTTCCGCGACCCCCACCCCGGCAGAAGCCACAACGCCCAGCGTATTGACAATGGCCATGACGATCAAAAACGATACACTGACCATAAAATCCTGAATGGCAATCGGGACCCCTATGCCCACAATTCGCCGGATAAGGCTCTTATGCCAACGGAAATTTTTACGGACAGAAAAAGAAAAAGGCAGTGTTTTTTTCCGGATGACCACAAGACTGAGTATCACGCTAAGGGCCTGTGCAATAACGGTCGCCAAGGCGGCGCCTGCGGCTCCCATATGAAAGCCTGCTACCAGTGCTAAATCCCCGAATACATTGCCCACACAGGCGACCATAACCGCAAAAAGCGGCGTCATGGAATCACCCATTCCACGAAACACGCAGGAAATTAGATTGTACGCAACCACGACCAGCATACCAGCTCCGCAAATCCGGATATAACTACTAGTAGCTTCCAAAGCTTCCGGCGGTGCCTGCAGCCAGGCTGAAAGCTGCGGTGCCAAAACAGCCATAAAAAGCGCTAACAAGATCCCGCCAGCGGTAAATAAAGCCATGGTGGCACCGACAGTTTCTCCCGCTTTGGTTTCTTCTCTTTTGCCAATCTGCTGTCCCAATACCACTGTACATCCCATGGACATGGCAGCCACCAGGTTGGTCACGGTCATAAGCAGCTGGCTGCCAGTAGAAACAGCGGAGACCTGCGCCGCATCAGAAAAATGTCCCACCACCAATAAGTCCACAGCACCATAGACGGCCTGTAAGAATAGCGCTGCCAGCACAGGAAGTGCAAAACGAATCAGCGGTTGTAAAATTTTTCCTTCTGTAAAATGATGTACTGTTGCCATCGCATCCTCTTATTTTTTTCGCCCGATCAAAAGGGCGCTGCCTGTTAGATCCAGTTTTTTGGCTTCTGCTGCTGTCATAAATTTACCATCGTCCGTAGGGAAGAACGCTCCTTCCACGCTCTCGATTTTTTGCAGCTGGCGCAGAAGAAAGTCCCGATCCCCTCCATATACGCCTGGCGTAAAAATATCATGGATCAAAAACCGCCCGCCTTTTTTGAGCGTACGCAAGCTTTCCACAAGAAGGCTCAGGCGATCTTCCACAGGTACCTGGGAATAGACGTAATTGCTCATTAGAAAATCAAATGTGGCATCTGGGAACTCCACCTTAAGGGCATTGCCATACAAAAACACCACTTTTTTTATGCCTTCTGCCTTGGCGTTGGCCTCAGCGGCTTCCTTGGTATTTTCTGGATCCGCCTTAGGATCATAGGGATCTATCCCGATCACCATAGCCGTAGGATTTCTTTTTGCCACTGCGAGTGTCAATGCCCCGCGGCCACAGCCTACTTCCAGCACTTTGGCATGGTCTGGTAACTGCACGGCTTCTGCGATTTTGTCCACAATTCGCCGGGATACAGACTGCGGGCTATTAAACGCAAAGGCTTGATACCGGGCACGTTCTACCTGAAAACGCTGAAAAAAGAATGCCGTTGCCATGGCCGTAAAAAAAATAATGATCAGCCGTAGCGTGGTACTCATGCCCATACCCCAAAAACCCAGGAGCAACATCAAGGCCGCACTAATCCCCAGTCGCACGCCATAGGTTTTTACTTGGTTACCTGTGATCCAGTTGCCATACTCTGCCTGCATGATTTTTTCATCGTCCTTTCCATAATAATCTCTGAAGGTAAGGGGCCCATTCTCTGCGAAAAAGCACCACCTCCCGAAGGAAGTGGTGCTTTGTAACAATTCTTATTTCCGCAGGCCCAGTCTTTCCACAATGCTTCTGTAGCGTTCGATGTTTTTCTTCATCAAATAGTTCAGAAGGCCTCTGCGCTGCCCAACCATTTTCAGCAGGCCGCGGCGGGAATGATGGTCCTTCTTGTTATTTTTCAGATGTTCCGTCAGATAACCAATCCGTTCAGACAGGATGGCAATCTGTACTTCCGGAGATCCGGTGTCCTGTTCGTTGATACGATAGGTTTCAATCAGTTCTTTTTTTCTTGCCGGTGTTAACATGTTCTTTTTCCTCCTTACGTTAAGTAACCGCCATGGCTAGTGCTGCCGTCGGAGTCTCGTACAGCAGAGCCAGGGTTGCTTTCATGGCTCCCTCTAGGGATACCAGTGTATTGTATCATACTTTCCTAGGGCTTGGCAACTCACTATTTTAAGAAAGTTTGGTCACTAGCGGCAAATCGTTTTTAGCGAAAATCGCTGCCAGCCACTGTTGCAGGGCAACTGCCGTTTCCCCGTCAAAGGCTTCCTGGAGCCGGTTGTTGTTAGAAATAATCCGTACTGGCAGATACGGGATATTGTATTTGCGGGCAATCTCCCCCACCGCCGCACATTCCATTTCTTCGCACAGCGCTCCAGTCTTTCTTGCCAGTTCCTCAATTTTTTCCGGGTAAGCATTCCATTGGTCTCCGGAAGCGATGCGTCCTTTGACTACTTTACCCCGGTTATATGACCGTTTTTGGGAATGCAGCCATGTCGCCCAGCGCTCATCTGTTTTTCTCCAGAAGGGCTCTGCATCCGTATATTCCGCTTCCTTGCCACTGTTTTCTAGTGCTACCAGATCCAGGTACAGCGTTTTACCTTGCAGCGAGGTATGAATCGAATCTGCATTGTAATACGATGTCCCGACTACTATATCATAGGGATGCAGATCTTTTGTGTAAGCCCCCGCCGTGCCTTCATTGACCACTAATTGGGGACGGAAGACTTCACAGCCCAGGGCCGTGGCAGCTGCCGCACTAGCGGTACCGATACCGGTCTGCCCCAGCACGATGGGCGTATCCCGCAGCATGCCTTTCCAAAAGAGAAAACTTCCCATAGAAAAAGTTTCTTCCTGCTTCATGGCATGGAGAAGCACTTGTACTTCACTGGTCATAGCCCCTAAAATCAGAATTGGTTTTACTCCCATATCCTCTCCTAGTTCAGTGCAAACAGTGTATTGACGCGTACCGAAATGGTCAAGGCCTTAGGAGCAAGTTCCGTCGGGGTTGCCGCATCGGCACTTTCCATTTTGTTCATGCGCAGACTAGCACCCACAAGAGGCTGCTCTACCACGGACGTAGAAGGAATGCTGGCCTCCCGCAACACGCCCAGACTTCTGCCGCCGGCGTTCGCCACAGCTTGTGCCGTGTATTTGGCATTTTCTACTGCTTGGGCAAGGAGCTGCCGTTTAAAAAGGTCTTCGTTCTGCAGTCCAAACTGCACCTGGTCCACCCGGTTAATGCCGCTGGCAAGCCCTTTGTCGATCACAGTTCCCAATTGCTCCAGTTTTTTTACTTTTACGCTCCAACCTTGGGTAATGGCGTATCCCACAAGACTTTGCTTGCCGCTGCGGTCATAGCTATACCGGGGAGATACATCATAATAGGACGTAGCGATATCATTCCGGTCAATGCCCTGTGCCAGCATAGCATGCATGAATTTACTGCTGCTGTCAGCCCCTGCCTGCCGGACTTCTTCCACGGTTTTCCCCTGTTTTTCAAAAGAGAACTGCACCGTTGCCATATCTGGGTCCACAGTACGTGTAGCCACCCCTGCGATTTGAATCGTGTCCAGTGGCTGTTCTGCCATGGCCGGTGGCATATGAAGCCCCAGCGCCAGCGCAGCTGCTAGCATCATCATTCCCACTTTTTTCAATGGTATCACCTCATGATCATATTTCAACACCATTATAGCACAATTCCCCGTTAGGATTGCTGATGGGCCTGGACATTCTTCCAAGCTGGACAATCTCCGTCCCGTGCTCCGTGGCAAGCTACATCGCTTGCAGCTTGCTGCGCTTCAATCTGCCGGGTGATATCCTCCAGTGTCACCGTTTTCAGGCGCTCCAGGCACAAGTCATTTAATTCCCCATACAGATGGTCAAACACTCCGCTCATGCCACTGCTGATAAAGCAATCGGTTTCTTCATTGCCGCTGCGCCATTTTGTATCTACAAAAACCGTATCCATACCCTTTGCGATTTCATATAAGCTGGCTTTTTCCAGTCCGGTTTTCGGACAATACCCACCCACATGACCCTCCCGGGTGGTGACAAGCCCCAGTTTTTTGAGCTTGCCCATAATCTTACGTACCCGGGCCGGGTTGGTGCAGATATTTTCCGCCAGTTCCTCACTTGAGGCCAGGCATTTCCGGTGATGCAAATACACCAGGGCATGGACTGCTACAATAAAATCACTTTTCATAGTAACCCACATAAAGCAGGCTGAAACTCAGCCTGCTTCCCTCTCTTTTTATTTCTGCCGGTTCAAGTAGTCCTCTGCATAATGGACCGCCACAGCAGCATCTCCCACCGCCGTAACAATTTGCCGTACGGTTTTGGTCCGCACATCCCCTGCCGCAAAAACGCCCGGCAAGGAAGTTTTGGTATCTTCCCCCGCTACAATATAGCCGCTGGGATCCAGTTCCACCTGTCCTTTAAACAAGCCACTTTCCGGGACGCGCCCAATAGCAACAAACAAGCCATCGGCAGGAATCACCTGCATTTCACCGGTTTTAACATTTCTCAGTTCCACACCGGTTAATTTTTTGTCCGCTTTCAGGGCGGTAATCACGCTGTTCCACTGGATTTTAACGCCACTTTGTTCCAATTTTTCCACACTGCGGGCAGGAGCCCGCAGCGCATCCCGCCGATGCACCAGGGTGACGCTGCCAGCCAGTTTGGCGAGATACAGGGCATCACCTACAGCCGTATTGCCGCCACCGTTTACCACTACGGTTTTGCCTTTGTAAAAATTCCCGTCGCAGGTAGCGCAATAGGAAATCCCCCGGTTGATCAGGCTGTCTTCCTGGGCAATGCCAAGCTTCCGGGGATTGGCCCCGGTAGCAAGGATTACAGTTTTCCCTTCCAGCACACCTTCGCTGGTTTCCACGACCTTTGGGCTAGCGGCAAGATCAACTTTCCGCACTTCGGCGTAAATTGTTTCGGCCCCAGCTTTTTCCGCCTGCTGCTGCATCTGTTCTCCCAACGTAAAGCCATCTACGCCATCAGGAAATCCTGGATAGTTTTCAATCTGGCTGGTGGTAGCCATTTGGCCCCCCGGGGCTAGTTTTTCCACCACTGCCGCGGTTAGGCCGCTTCTAGCAGCATAAATGGCAGCGGTATAGCCGCAAGGACCACCACCAATAATTAGAATATCATACACTTTGCTCATAAAGCACCTTTTTCCGTGAGCCAATCTTTCACGGCGGCTTTAGAAGGCGGGTTTACCAATAGTTCGCTGCACTTGCCATCTTTCACCAGCATCAGGCTGGGAATAGTTTCTACCTGGAACCGTTGCGCCAATTCTGGTTGTTCATCAATATCGACGCTGCCAAAGGATACTTTATCCGCAATTTCTGCCGCCAGTTGTCCCATAGCCGGTTTCAAACGTTTGCAATAGCCGCACCAAACAGCAGAAAATCCCACCACAAACGGTTTGCTGCTTTTTACCACATCGGTTTCAAAATTATCTTTCGTAACATGTAAAAAATCCATGATCAAAGCCTCCTCTTGCTCGCCTTGCTAAAAAACTACGCAAAAATTTATACTGTAATTTTATCAAATACACTTTTCACTGTCAAGAGACGAGAAAAGGGCATGCCTTGTGACATGCCCCTCAATTTTTATGAAATTACTTCGCGCCAACAGCCTTCAACACATCATTGGTCAGATCGGTCCCACCGTCTACCACAGCACCAGCAGTGAGCACGGTATCAATGCCTTTTTCCTTGGCTACTTTGTGTACTGCATCCAGGATCTTCTTCCGAATAGGGTTAAACAGATCCTGTTCTCTTTTGGCAATCCGTTCGCTCAGGGTAGAGTCCAGTGCCCGTTTGCCGTTATCGTCCAGGCTAGGTGCTTTTTCCTGAAATTCTTTCTGTGCTTTCTGTTGTTCCAGGTTCATAGCGGCCCGGGCAGAAGCAAATTCAGGGTGATGGGAAAACACCGTATTTAAATCTACGTAGCCAATGGTCTCAGCGGCATAGGCAGTGGCAGGAACCACGACGCTACTGGTTCCGCAGCCGACCATTAACGCCATAACCACAGCTAACAATTGTTTTTTCAAAGTACTCATCCTCTCTTTCAAAATGGAACCCATTTTTTAAGTTCTTACGGGCCATTATACCATGCACAACTATCCTGCGCAAGATGAAAAACGCTCCGGGTGAAAGATTTGTTCTACCCGGGGCCTTTTCCTTCGTTTTTATTTCATCAGTTTCTGCAGCGTCTCACAGAGTTCGTCCACCACCGTATCATCCCCAGCCCGGATGTCCTTGGCAACGCAATTGTGAATATGGTCCGCCAATAATTTTTTGTTAAACGCATTGAGTCCGTTGGAGATGGCACTGACCTGGGTCAGAATATCCACACAGTACCGATCTTCTTCCAACATCCGTTTCACGCCCCGCACCTGCCCCTCAATCCGGTTCAGCCGCGTGATGAGATCTTGATATTTCTTGCTGTCTTTGTCCCGCATTGTCTTTTCGTGCATCATAATACAATACCTCCGTTACGTATATTGTAACGAAAAAAAACAGATTGTCAAGAAAGACAATCTGTTTTTCGTAATCAATTGTTCCAGATTATTCCAAAGCGGCGCAGCATTTAGCGCACAGTTCCGGATGATCCGGGTTTTGTCCCACGGTGGTGCTGTGGGTCCAGCAGCGCTGGCATTTTTCTCCTTCGGCAGCTTCCACCACGACCTTCAGGTCTTCCCGTCCTGTGTTTTCTCCAGCATCCCCCACACCTTCGTGGAGTACTGCCTGGGAGACAATCAAAAGGGTCGCCAGATCTTTTTCCACTGCCTGCAAATCTTTGTAGGCGTCCCCGGTAGCGTACAATTCCACCTTGGCATCCAGAGAATTGCCGATGGTTTTATTCCGACGGGCCACTTCCAGGACTTTTGTGATTTCCCCGCGAACAGCCAGGAACGCATCCCATTTTTCCTGCAGCCCTTCTTTTTCATATTCCGGATGCGGCTGCGGCCAGGGCAGCATTTGCACGCTTTTTGGCGCATCTGCCGGTTTATTCATATACCCATAGACTTCTTCCATGGTAAAGGAAAGTACGGGCATCAGCATCACCATCAACTCTTCTAGGATCTGGTACATAGCCGTCTGAGCAGAACGGCGGCCTTTACTGTCTTTTTTGGAGGTATACAGCCGGTCTTTAATAATATCCAGATAGAAGGCGCTCATATCCACCGTGCAGAAATTGTGGATGGCATGGAACAGTACGTGGAAGTCATAGGCTTCATAGGCATCGGTCACAGCCTTTTTCAAGGCCTCAAAGCGCATGAGTGCCCATTGATCCAGTTCTTCCATTTCTGCAAACGGGACTTTTTCCGTCTGGTAATCAAAATCAGACGTATTGCCCAGAATATACCGGATCGTATTACGCACCTTGCGATAGGCTTCTGCCAGTTGCTTTAGGATTACAGGGGAAATCCGCACATCCTGCTTGTAGTCGGAAGAAGCTGCCCACAACCGGACAATATCCGCCCCATACTGGGAAATCACTTCCTGAGGCACTACCACGTTGCCCAGGGATTTACTCATTTTGCGCCCTTCCCCATCCAGCACGTAGCCATGGGTCAAAACGCTGTCATAGGGAGCACGACCGGTGACTGCCACACTGGTGAGCAGGGAGCTTTGGAACCAGCCACGGTGCTGATCGCTGCCTTCTAGGTACATGCTTGCAGGCCATTCCAATTCAGGACGCACCTTGCACACACCCATATGGGAAGAGCCGCTGTCGAACCACACGTCCATGATATCCTTTTCCTTGCGGAAATGGGTACCGCCGCACTTGGGACATTTGGTTCCTTCCGGCAGGAGTTCTTCTGCCGTATGATTCCACCAGGCATCGGAGCCTTCTTTTTCAAAAATCGCAGCAATTTTTTCAATGGTTTCTTCGTTAACCAGCGGTTCCCCGCAGTCCTCACAGTAAAAAATGGGAATGGGCACGCCCCAGACTCTTTGCCGGGAAATACACCAGTCATGACGATCCGCCACCATATTATGAATCCGCTGCTCGCCCCAGGTAGGAATCCACTGTACATTTTCAATGGCCTGTAGCGCTTTGTCACGGAATCCATCCACCGAGCAGAACCACTGTTCCGACGCACGGAAAATAATGGGGTTCTTGCAGCGCCAGCAGTGGGCGTACTGGTGGTGAATACTCTTTTTGCCCAGTAGTGTATTGTTTTCAGCCAGGTGTTTAATCACAAGTCCGTTGCTGTCAAAGACAAATTTCCCTTTAAACAGCTCTCCTGCTTCTTCGGTAAAGCACCCTTTCTGGTCCACTGGGCAAAGGATGGGCAGGTTATATTTTAGGCCTGTGAGATAGTCCACGTCCCCGTGTCCAGGAGCCGTATGCACGCAGCCAGAGCCGGATTCCAGCGTCACATAGTCCGCCAGCACCACGAGAGATTTCCGGTGGTTATATTCCGGGAAAGGATGTTCACATTCCATATATTCCATATCCCGGCCCTTGGTGGTTCCCAGTACCTTGCCAAAGGTTACGCCACATTCTTCTGCCACTTTATCCACCAGATCAGCCGCCATAATGAGGACTTCCCCATTATATTCCACCCAAGCATAGTCAAAATCCGGGTTTAGGGCAATGGCATCGTTGGCAGGAATAGTCCAGGGCGTGGTGGTCCAAATGACCATATAGGCCGCTTTCCCTTCCGTGCCAGCAGGCCGCTTGCCATTATCCTTGCTCAGGGGAAATTTTACATAAATAGTCGGTGTCTTTTGGTCTGCATATTCGATTTCCGCTTCTGCCAGGGCTGTTTCGCAATGGGGGCACCAGTACACTGTTTTTTTGCCTTTGTAAATATAGCCTTTATTGGCCATGGCGCCAAAGACACGGATCTGTTGCGCCTCAAAATGCGGATCCAAGGTGACATAGGGATGATCCCAATCCCCCAAAACCCCCAGCCGTTTAAAATCTTTCCGCTGAGTATCGATCCACCCCAGGGCATACTCCCGGCACATTTTCCGCAATTCCACAGCAGACAGTTTATGCCGGTCCACCCCAGTGGCTTTGAGGCAAGCGTGTTCAATGGGCATGCCATGGGTATCCCAGCCCGGCACATAAGGGGTATCATAGCCCTGGGCATATTTGTACTTCACAATAATATCTTTCAGCACCTTGTTTAAGGCATGCCCCATATGAATATTTCCGTTGGCATAGGGAGGGCCGTCATGCAGCACAAACTTTTTGTGACCCGTGTGCAGCTTTTGTTTTTCCCCATAAATATCATTTTTGTACCAAAAATCCAATAGTTCTGGTTCCCGTTGGGGCAACCCTGCCCGCATAGGAAACTCCGTCTGGGGCAAGTTTAACGTTGCACTGTATTTGTCTTCTTTTTTACTCGCATCTTTACTCACGTCGACACCTCCAATAAAATAAGTCCCGCCCCCGAAGGGACGAGACTTTGCACCCGTGGTACCACCCTCATGACAGCTGTGCTGCCACTTTCTATGAGATAACGGTCATAACCCGGGGTCTTTTACTCCTCTTCAAAGACCGGCTCCAGAATGATCTTTACTTTTCCCTCTCCTGCCCGGGCTCCCACCGTCCCCAAGTCGCTGTACCGAAAGAAAAGCTACTGTTTCTGTCATTGCCTGTTGCAATTTGTAGTCCTTATTATACACTGCTTCCCCATTCCCGTCAACGGAAAGAATGGGGATCCGCGCACTAGTAAATTAAGTCATGCTCCTTGGCAATCTGACAGATTTCTCTTTCCCGTCAATTGGTCCAGGATAATCTTTCCGAGTTTTAAGTGAGCAAGCCCTTTACAGCGCGTTAAAGGGTAGTCATGATACCCATAATGGGCCAACAGGCAGTTCATCCCCGCAAGGATTTCTTTCTCCTCTTCGATAAAAACGCATTGCCCAAACCCGATAACACTCTCATAGCGGGTTGTGATGCCATGGGCAGTAGGCTCCACTTTATGAAAGATATCCCCTTCCACACAGACCTTGGGATTCTTTTTAAGAAAATCCAGCTTTAACCCCTCTTGGGCACAGTGGAAATATATTACAGCCTTGCCATCCTGCTGTGTGCAACCAAAGGAAACAGGCACTACATAAGCCTGGTTTTCCACAGCCATACCAATCCGCAAGGTATCACATTTTGCTAGCATAGCATAAATTTCCGCACTATCCTTGACTTCCCTGTCTTTTCTCCGCATAAATAAGCCTCCCTGGTTCCTTATTTGTATGCCCATCGTTTTTAGCTATTTTACACAAAACACACGTAAAAATATAACCATTATGCAAAAAGTAACACCTTTATTGTACCATTGAAACTACGCGAGGTTCAAGAAGGATATACCGCACAAAAAAGCACCTGCTAGGTAAGCAAGTGCTTGATCTACACCTTATTAAAAAGCTATTGGCTATCAAATCTCCATCCCATGTCCCTTGGCTATCCGGTGTATTTCCCCTTCTGATAAGCTCGTCCATTGAGCAATTTTAGATAGAGGGATCTTGTCACGCAATAACGAGAGCGCTATCTTTGCCGCATTTTCAGCAGCGCCTTCTTTTCTTCCCTCTTCTAATCCTTCTTTTCTACCTGCTTCCACGCCTTCTCTTCTGCTGGTGTCCATCAGGGAATTATAATCCTTTATTGCCTTTTCATTCTGTTCATAAGCATACCACAGGTTTTTATTGCCATGAAATAAGTCTTCGTAATCCATGGCTTTTTGAATTGCATTGTTCTTCATGGCGAGAGCTCTCCTTTCTGTATCGCTGCACCTGGAAGAAAAATACAGGAACCAGGTATCCTTTCGTTTGACTTTTCTGCCAGGATATCCAGGATGGTGACTTTGCCATGTTCAAAAGGCGGCTCCTGCTCTTTGTTGATAAACTGCAAATCTGTAAAGGCCCTGTCGCCCGTCCGTTCCAACGTAGAATTGATAAAATCCAGCGTCAGGTTTTTCTTGTTTTCGTCTCCTAGGAGGGCTTTTACATACACGTCATTCAGGCGGTTAAAGGGAATCTTAGTTTCGTTCATGAGTAGGTTCCTTTCCAGTATTATACCATATATTTTTTGCGTGATACGGTTTCATCATACTGGAGGCGAACCCTTTTTACAATACAAATTCGGAAATCAGCCGTTTCGTGCGGCGATCATGAAACGCCATTTTTAGAAGTCATTATTCACCCAAAAGTTGTGTCAAAATTGTTGCACCCATTGCCGTATAAATTCCCCACATCCCCCAAATTTCCCGCATCTAGTAAAGCATACTTTTGCGGAGAATGCAAGGCATCGGAGTTCCCGGCGTGGGAACCGGAGTTCCTTTACAGGCGAGCGGCTTTACTATATACTAGTTTCTGTTCCCCAATTTTCCCCAAAAAAGACTTTTGGCAACCAAATGGCAACCAAGTGTGTCAATAGCGCAACCATGTGTGCAAATTTCGCAACCACTTGCGTCATTTTCGCGGCGTAGGTTAGGTTAAGTAAGGTAAGGGTAGTATAGTACAGGAAAGTATAGGGTAATACAGGTAAAGCTAAATAAAACCTGGGTTGGTTATATCCTTTACACTAGCGTAACTATTAAAAAGTACTACCAAGGGACTATTTCTTACCACAGGCTCATCTGCTCTTCTTCCTGGATTATCCCCTGGCTGCGCTTTAGGGCAACGAAAAACTGCGCATCTGTGGGATAGACACGCAACGCTTCCTGGTGTACTTTTTCAAACACCTGCCAGGTCGCTTCCACGTCACTTAAGGCCCTATGGGCCCGGGCATTGGTCAGGTGATAATAGGCTACGGCATCTGACAATCGGTGATGTTCCCAGTGAGGGAATAACTGCTGCACCATGGGCAGTACATCCACCCAGTTATTGGCAAGCGCATGTCCCAGCAGTTTTTGGAAATGCTCTTGTAAAAAGGCCATGTCAAAGTCTACGTTGTAACCCACGACAGGATCCGTTCCCAAAAATGCCGCAAACTCCTGCAATACGTCACCGGCGGCCGGAGCTTTTTCCAGCATATCGTTGGTAATACCGGTGAGCTTAGTAATCGCCGGCATCACATATTGCCCCCACTGCTTAAAGGGGGGCCGCAAAAGGGACGAAAAGCGTTCCGAAACAGCACCATGACGAATTTTCATGGCCCCGATTTCAATTACCCTATCCCATTCCGGGTGAAGCCCCGTGGTTTCCACATCCACTACGGTATAACTTGCAGGAAAGCTCCATTCTTCCTGTCCTGTTCCCGGCAACTGACCGGCTAGCTTTTTTCTTTGTCTTGGCATAGTGTCTCCTTGATGGTTTCTTTTAACTCCTCGGCATAGTCTTCCAGCACGCAAGGGGGTTCCCCGGCTTCCAATACGGTGTCCCCAAAGGCTTCGTAACATTTCTCGTTGATGGCATCCACCAGAACTGAAACCATAAGGCCTTTTGCGGAAGTCCAAGAAATATCTTTTCCATAGAGCAGGCAGCGCAAAAACGCTTCCTCATCCTCGGTAAGGTTCCAGGGTCGCTTGTCTGTTGTTTGGGTCACAGCAACAGTTTCCTCATGCGGCTCTGCAGTAGGCGTCTCTCCGGTCACCGGCAAAAGCTCCTGCACGGCACCCAGCGTCTCCTGCCGCTCTTCCTCTGTCATCAGCCGCTCTCTGGTAACGGCCGCTTCTTCACGAATGGTATCCAGCTGGTCGAAATGAAAGACAACTTTGCGTTTTTCTTCCTGTTTTTGCCGCTCTGCTTCTGCGTTCCAAACATCCTCTACCAATTGCCGCAGCCACTTATACCGCAGGGGTGCCATAATGGGCGGCAAATCCAGCTTTTCCCGCAAAAGACTGTCCCAGGTTTTCATCAGTTTTCCCAGTTTCCGCATCCGTTTGCTGCTGAAGTAATAAGAGCGCTGAGACCAGTTGCCACGCCGGTTGGTAAAGCTGCAGACAGGAGAAAGGGTTACCGTAAATTCCCGATCATCCGCCTGTTTCAAAAAAACGGCGTTGTCAAACAGGTTCAGCCAGGTATAGCCCTCGTCTCCGATATACTCCTCCACAAAAGACTTTTTCCTGTGTTTTTTTTGGTAATACACCTGGAGGTTTCGGTACAGTTGCCCCACAAGGCGTTCTACCAGGGCCGGCTCCTTCCGATACAGTTTGGATTTAGACAAATGGTAGGTGGAAAATACATCCAGTGCCGTAAAGATTGATTCATCTTTGCACCGGTCATACCGCATAAGCACCAATAAAGCCATATCCTGCACAAATGCAAAACTTTTGGGTAAAAGGGCAGGATCCAGTTGATGGTACAGGACATAATCCCGGATCCAAAGCTCCAGGTAGGAGAGCACCCTCTCATCCAGTGCCCCGTAGTCCTTGGCAAAGGCAGTGAGCTTTTTATACCCGTCTTCCACCGAAGTTGTCCCAATGCCATTTAATAGCTCGTAGATATAGATAAAAGCAAAGCTAAGACTGGTGCGCTCTTTTTGTCCGCTTCTCCAGCGGGTTCGCCAGCCAAAATACCCCCGCAGCTCTTTTTGGCTCAGCACCTTGTACGTGGGATAATAGTGGAGTACGGGCAGCGTATACACCGTATCGTCCGTATAGGATTCGGCCAATTTCCCCTGCCGGTAAAACAGCTCCGCTGTACTTTCGTATAGAGCCCTCTCTTCCAGTTGCATAGCCCGCAGCTGCTGCAACAAAGGCGGCAGCTCTACTTCCTGGGGTATGGGTTTTGGCCTAGGCGGTCGAATTTTTTCTGAATGGTATAAAAGACGAAGGCGTCCAAAAACACCTGCTTTTTCCTGGTCATTCATGTGGTTTCCATCCTTCCGTAATATGCCAGTCTATTATACCATTTCAAGTGTACAAAAAATAGGCGCCGGTTTGCTGCCGACGCCATGCACACCTATTATCCCAAAATGCGGGAGAATAAGCCTTTTTTCTTTTCGTAAGGTTCTACTTTGAAGCTGGTCACTTGATACCCAGTGGCATCAATCACGTCTTTAACCGCATTTTCATCCAAGGCCATTTCGGCCACAATGTCCGTTTCTTTTTTATTCCGGTCGCTTTTTACGCTGTCCACTTTGAAATGCTGCCGGATGGCATCATTTACATGGGCCTCGCACATGCCGCACATCATACCTTCTACGCCAACAATCATTTTCACCATATTGAAAGCCTTCTTTCTATATCATACCATATACCCGTAAGGGGTTTATATGTATTAATTATACGGCGTTTGTAGGATTTGTCAAGGCCTTTTAGCAAAGGAGTTTCGTATGCAGCATCGTCTTGCACTGACCGTACCTTCCGCGGCAGCGCCCCAACATTTAAAATCATTTTTGCGCCAGTGGGGACTATCCGGGACCTACTGGAAAATGGGCAAAGCAGCCGGTATATTTTTCGTTAATGGAAAGCCCGTATTCCGGGACATATTGCTCCAGCCAGGTGACATAGTGCAATGGGATTTTCTTCCAGAAGGGTGCATGCTGCTACCAGAAAAAGCCCCATTAGCAATTCTCTATGAAGATGACCTGCTTTTGGCGGTAAATAAAAAAGCAGGGATTGTTACCCATAATGCCACAAAGGAACGACTGCCATCCGTATCCCGCCGCCTCGCCTGGTATTTCCAGGAAAGGAACCTGCCCTGCGGGATCCATCCCGTATCCCGACTGGATAAGGAAACTAGCGGTATTGTCCTTTTTGCCAAAAACGCCTGGGTGCACCATGCTTTAACCCAAAATCCCCTCCACAAACTGTATCTGGGCCTTACGCTGGGGCATTGGGACAAAAATGAATTCCTGTTAGATGCGCCCATTGCCCGTATGCCAGGGTCCATTGTAAAACGCCAAGTGGATCCAGCAGGTCTCTCCGCCCGCACCTGGTGCAAAGTTCTGGCAGAAGACCGCAGCCTATCGCTTTTGCAATTTATGCTGGAAACAGGCCGTACCCACCAAATCCGGGTGCATTGTGCTGCGGCAGGGCACCCCCTTTTAGGGGATCATCTGTATGGGGAACCTGGCCCCCAGTCCCGGCATTTGCTTCACGCCTGGAAATTATCTTTTCGTCGCCCCTTTACCGGGGAGCTGCTGACGCTTTCCGCCCCTATTCCGGAAGATTTTTACCAGCATTTTCCCTTGCTCAGGGAGCTGGGGAATATGGTATAATATTTTTATCATAGAGTATGAGGAGGAATTTTCCATGCCACTAATTGGTACAAAAGAAATGTTTCAAAAAGCCTATGAAGGCGGGTACGCTATTGGTGCCTTCAACGTAAACAATATGGAAATTGTCCAGGGCATTACGGAAGCCGCCGCAGCGCTTAACTCCCCGATCATCCTCCAAGCCTCTGCTGGCGCCCGGAAATACGCCAAGGGGCCGTATCTCCGTCACCTGGTGCTGGCAGCACTGGAAGTCAAGGATATTCCTGTAGCCCTGCATCTAGACCATGGCCCAGATTTTGCCACTTGCAAGGCTTGCATTGATGACGGGTTTACGTCCGTGATGTATGATGGCTCCAAATACGATTTTAAAGAAAATATCAAACGCACCCAGGAAGTGGTAGCCTACGCCCATGAACACGGGGTAGTGGTGGAAGCCGAACTGGGCAAACTGGCAGGCATTGAAGATGACGTGAACGTGGACGACAAGGATGCCGCCTACACCCAACCGGAAGAAGTGGAAGAATTTGTAAAGGAAACCGGCGTGGATTCCCTGGCCATCGCCATTGGTACCAGCCATGGCGCCTTTAAATTTAAGCCAGAACAATGCACAAGGAATGCGGACGGTGTGCTGGTACCGCCTGAACTGCGGTTTGATATTCTGGCGGAAATTGAGAAAAAAATCCCGGGATTCCCCATTGTGCTCCACGGAGCTTCTTCCGTAATTCCCAAGTACGTAAAAATCATAAACGATCACGGCGGGAAATTGGATGACGCCGTTGGCATTCCCGAGGACCAGCTGCGCCGGGCCGCCAAATCCGCCGTGTGCAAGATTAATATTGACTCCGATCTGCGGCTTGCCATGACTGCCGGCATCCGGGAACATCTGGCCAATCATCCGGAGCATTTTGATCCCCGGCAATATTTAGGTGATGGCAGAAATTATATCCAGGAGCTGGTCTCCCACAAGATTACGGATGTACTAGGCAGCGACAACCGGGCGGACGAAGTGATGGCCCTGGTGCAGGCTAAATAAACAGCGTTTTTGCAAAGCCTATTGACAACGACAATAAGAATGCTGTAAAATGCAACCATTAAATACATATCTCCTTTCTGCGGATGGCACAGGGGCAGGAAGGCAAAACGGACCTGGCATTGTAAAATGTCAGATCCGTTTTTTACTGATACCTGGTACAATTCTATCTGAGGTGAGAGGATGTCAAATTGGGAAATGGTCGTGCGGGAACTTTTCTCCGGCGTTATGGACATGGCAGATTGGACTGTCTGGTTTATGTTTGCCGTGGGTTTTTTGTTAATCTATTTGGGTGTAAAAAAAGGGTATGAGCCAGTGCTGCTTTTTCCCATGGGATTGGGCTGCATTCTGGCCAATATCCCCGGACATTTTGCCGTCATGCCCACAGGCGGCGGAGAACCGGGATTTCTAACCGTGCTATATCAGGCAGGCATCGCCAATGAATTATTCCCCGTGCTGATTTTTATCGGGATCGGGGCTATGTGCGATTTTGCACCGCTACTTCGGGCCCCCTATATGATGCTCTTTGCAGCAGCCGCTCATTTGGGAATTTTTGTGGCTACGCTTTGCGCGGCCGCGCTGGGATTTCCCTTTAGGGAGGCGGCTTCTATCGGCATCATCGGAGCAGCAGACGGCCCTACCACCATTTTTGTCGCTCAGAAATTTGCCACGGAAATGTTGGGGCCCCTTACGGTCACAGCGTTTTGCTATATGTCCCTTGTTCCCATTATCCAGCCCCCCATTGTAAAACTTTTAACCAGCAAAAAGGAACGGCTGATCCGTATGCCCTATAAAGAAGAACGGCCTGTATCCCAGACCGCACTGTTTCTTTTCCCTCTGATGGTCACCCTGATTGCAGGGATCTTGGCGCCAATTTCCGTACCGCTCATCGGGGCTTTGATGTTTGGCAATATGCTAAAAACTTCCGGTGTTTGCGACAGCCTGGCCCATACGGCACAGAACGAATTAACCAACCTGGTGACGCTGCTGTTGGGCATTACTGTGGGGGCCACTATGACCGCAGAATCCATACTCACGGTGCAAGTGGTCAAAATCCTGCTCTTGGGGGCGGTCGCTTTTATCTTTGATACCGTGGGCGGCGTACTGTTTGCTAAGCTAGCCAACTTGTTTTTGAAGAAAAAAATCAATCCCATGATCGGGGCCTGTGGCATTTCTGCCTTCCCAATTTCCGGGCGGGTTATTGCCAAAATGGCGCTGCAAGAAGATCCTTCGAATTTCATTATCCAGCAGGCCATTGGCGTTAATGTAGCTGGGCAGGTCGCCTCCGTGGTGGCTGGTGGCCTGGTACTGGCGCTGATTCCCGTATTATCCTAAAGGAGGCGCTCCATGGAAAGTGTACAAGCAGCTTTAAAACTTCTTCTTATCGCCTATCCCGCAGTATTCGTTGTGATGGTACTTTTTGCCGCCCTGACCTACGGCTTGACAAAAACCTTCCCAGGTAAGGAATAGACAGGTACTGGAAACGATACCTTTAAAACATCATCTATAAAAAGACGAAAGGCCTGTGAACCACAAATTCACAGGCCTTTCCTTTTGGTTATACTTATCCTACCACAGGACCGGCAGCGGCAATATTTTCTGTCACGTGGCCTTCAAATTTTTTCTTGAAGTTATCGTTAAACATGGTGGCCAGTTTCTTTGCCGTCGCGTCATAGGCTGCTTTATCCGCCCAGGTACTCCGGGGATTCAGCACCGTACTGGGAACATGGGGACAGGATTTAGGAATGGACACGCCAAATAGGGGCATGGTGGTCCAACCGTCTTTGCCCAGTTCCCCATCCAGTGCAGCATGAATCATGGCCCGGGTATAGGCCAATTTCATCCGGCTACCCACGCCATAGGGTCCACCATTCCATCCAGTATTTACCAGATACACATTGGTTTCGTGCTTTTCAATCCGCTCGCCCAAAAGTTTGGCATAGGTCAAAGGCGGCAGGGGCAGGAACGGTTGCCCAAAAGCCGTGGAAAAGGTTGCCTGAGGTTCCGTGATCCCCCGTTCCGTACCGGCGACTTTGCTAGTGTACCCGGTGAGATAATGGTACATGGCCTGCTCCTTGGTCAGTTTGGAGATGGGGGGCAGCACGCCAAAAGCATCGGCTGTAAGAAAGATAATATTTTTGGGATGCCCAGCCTGACTGGGCAGAATGGCATTAGGGATATAGGTCAATGGATAGGCCACACGGGTATTTTCCGTAATGCTGCTGTCATGGAAATCTGGCACGCCGTTTTTCGGATCCACAATAACGTTTTCCATCACGGCACCGAACCGGACTGCGTTATAAATCTCCGGCTGGCTGTCTTCGGTAAGATCAATACACTTGGCGTAGCAACCACCTTCAATATTAAATACCCCATTGTCGCCCCAGCCGTGCTCATCATCGCCGATCAAAGAACGCTCCGGATCCGCAGATAGGGTGGTCTTGCCCGTGCCGGAAAGGCCAAAGAAGAGGGCTACATCCCCTTTTTTGCCCACGTTGCAGGAGCAGTGCATGGTCAAAATTCCCTTGTGCGGCAAGATCCCGTTCATGACGGAGAAAATACTTTTCTTTAATTCTCCGGCATAACGGCCGCCACCGATGAGAACCACTTTTTTATCAAAGTTTAAAATAATAAAGGTTTCAGAATGGGTGCCATCCACTGCAGGATCTGCTTCCACGTCGGGCAGGGAAATCACCGTAAAATCTTCCTGGATGGTACTTGGTTCCGTAGATTTAATAAGCAATTGGTTGATGAATACGCTCTGCCATGCCATCTGGTTAATAAATTTACAGGTAATCTGGTATTTGGGGTCGGCGCCTGCTTTTACCACATTCACATATACCCGATGGGTTTTAATGTACGCCTCGCACTTAGCATACAATCTGTCAAAGGTCTCCTGGGAGCAGGGCTGATTGGTGACCCAATCCACTGTATCATGGGTCAGTGGCGTATCCACAATAAATTTATCTTTAGGGGATCGTCCTGTATGGGTCCCGGTCGTAACGCGCAAGGCGCCACGGTCAGAAAAGGTCCCTTCCCTATTGCGAATGGATTCTTCAATCAATTCCCGGACACTTAAATCACATACTGCTTCTTTTGCTTCCGCCAATAATCCAGCACTGATCATTCTAACATTACTCTCCCTCTCATCCATTTTGAGCCACAGCCCGATTGCTTGCTATATCTTCATTATAAATGATTTCCCCCAGGTTTACAACTACGCAATTCAGAAAATTGTGAGTGTACCGATAAAAGTAAATACAAAAAGGAATGTGCCCTTTGACACATTCCTCTATAGTTCTTTTGTTGTATTAATACAGAATTTTATTGGCAATAACCGTCCGCTGGATCTGGTTGGTGCCTTCGTAGATTTGGAGGATCTTAGCATCCCGCATTTTCTTTTCCATGGGATAATCTTTCATGTAGCCATAGCCGCCCATGATCTGTACCGCATCGGTAGCGACTTCCATCGCTACATCGGACGCATAGCATTTGCTCATGGCTGCTTCTTTGCCAAATTCCATCCCCTGATCCCGCATCCAGCAAGCTTTTTGTACCAAGAGACGCGCTGTAGCCACTTTCATGGCCATGTCCGCCACCATGCCTTGCACCATCTGGAAGGAAGCAATGGGCTGGCCAAAC
This sequence comes from Acidaminococcus sp., assembly GCA_019416065.1. Lineage (GTDB taxonomy): Bacteria > Bacillota > Negativicutes > Acidaminococcales > Acidaminococcaceae > Acidaminococcus. Next base: position 109,756 of record DXYB01000001.1, read on the forward strand.
TGCCGGCGTTCCCGGGCGTAATGGGATGCAATATCCAGGCAGGATTGTGCCAGGCCAACGGCGACTGCCGCTACAAAAGGACGAGCACTATCCAGCGTATTCATGGCAATGCGGAAGCCCTGGCCTTCCCGACCTACCCGCATGGATTCAGGAACCACTACGTCTTCCAAAATCAATTCACAGGTATTGGAAGGACGAATTCCCATTTTGTCTTCTTTCCGACCGACGGAAAAACCCGGGGTATCTTTCGGAACAATGAATGCTGTCAAGCCACGAATACCACCTGTTTTACGGGTATTCGCAAACACCAGGAAGCTATCGGCAATACCGCCATTGGTAATGAAAACTTTGTTGCCGTTTAGGACATAATGATCCCCATCCTTCACAGCTTTAGTGGAAACAGCACCAGCATCGCTGCCTGCCCCTGGTTCAGTCAAAGCAAATGCAGCCAGCTTCCCATCATTCAGGAGGTCACACTGGTATTTTTTCTGTTCATCATTGCCTGCCAGCAAAATCGGATAGGATGCCAGTGCATTGGCGGCAATGGAAGTGGCTATCCCGGCACAGCCTTTGCCCAATTCCTCATAAATCGTGGCAATCGTAATGCTGTCGAGACCAGGACCGCCGTATTCTTCCGGTACGACCAGATTCAGCAGTCCCATATCGCCGGCTTTCTGGAAAATCTCCGGTCTGGCTTTGTTTTCCCGATCCATTTCTTCCGTGTAGGGAACGACTTCTTTATCTACAAAGTCCTTCACCATGGCCTGCAGTTCCAGTGCCTCTTCGTTTAATGCGAAATCCATAGGGTTCCTCCTGTATTGTTGTTTTTTGGTTTTTGTCTTTCTATTTAGTTAAATAATGAAATAATTTTACCACTTTTGCGGAATTTCGTCAAAATGCCCGATCACGAACATGGTTCCTGTTAGGTCCACCATTTTACGCCCCATATGGTCAAATTCTTCCACCCGTACCACCAAGGTAGAATGTCCTGCATGAACTAAGTAGGCCTTGGCCAGGATGTTTTCTTTTTCCATGGTGTTTCGGATAAAATTAATGGAACTGGAGAGGGTTACCACCTTGCAGCCAATGCTGTAGCCCACCACGCCCATGGCTGAATCCGCCAGGGTAAACAAGGCCCCACCATGAACCGCGCCATAGCGATTGCCATGGATGGCAGGATCCGTATGCATCACCATTTCACAATAGCCACATTCCACTTTAGACAATTTGATGGCTGCCACATTCATAAAATGGTTGTCCGCCATTTTTTTCTCCATCCAGGCTGGGATTTCTTTCGCAGTTAACAAAGTATCCACTCCTTACCATATATACACAAGTACCCGCCGACGGCCCCATTCCAGCGCCTGTCCGCGGTTGTCAAAAGCCAGGTCAATCAGGTTACCCCGAATGGCAGAGCCAATATCGGCAGCTACCCCTTTCCCATAGCCCATAATATACATTTTTGTTCCTAATGGGATCAGTACCGGATCTACCGCTACGATGCCTCGCTGCATGATGGCGCCAGTATAGGTAATCCCCGTTACCCCCGGATCGCTGGGACTATATTCAGTACTTTCCATTACCCAGCGTTTACGATAATGGCCAAAATCCAGTCCGCTTTTTTTACTCATCAGGTTATACACCGACCAGGTTACAATTCCGGTCTGCGGTTTACGATATTTTTTCTGAAACTTTTTGACAGCTTGTTCTGTTCCTTTTCCAAATTCGCCATCCACACTGTCATCGTATAAATGTAGTTCTGACAGCATGGCCTGAACTTCTTCCACTCGCTGCCCCTTCATCCCCAGTTTGGCCACGGGCTTTGCCGCAGCCAAACCAAAGGAGGGAAGAAAAAGGAGCAAGAAGAAAGTCAGAAGCAGGAACCCTACCGTCTTTCGGTGCACTGCTTCCACGTCTCCTTCCTCAGCATATTGCTGTATTACAGTATGTTGTTCTTATAGTCTTCGTAAAGTTTTTCCAGGACTTCCATTTTTTTATCCAGTTCCAGTTCCAAATCAGAAGCCTTGTCAAGGTCTCCCTCATGGAATGCTTTAGCGATTCGAGTAAACAGGCTGGTAGACGTATCCGTATCCTTAGCGATTTCTACCCGCATGGCTTGTACCTGCTGCCATACGCCATCATCCCAGGCTGTACTTTCTTCAGCGGCTGCTTTTTTCATGGCCACGATCTTGTCCCGGTAATTGGGAATCACGTGAGTTAACAGCTCCGTTTGCCAGCGGAGCAAAGCCCCTGCCACAAAAGATTTCAAGTACAGCGGTTTGATAATATCCCCACGGGTCAGCACAGCGACCTTTTCAGGATATAGATCAATGGCCTTGCAGTTTTCCCACACCGTCGCTGGCGGTTTGCCGAAATAGGCATCCCGTTCCTTATCGGTATAGTCTTCAAACACATCATCCTCAGAACGATATTCCCGGTCTTTTTCCAGGTAGTAGGCCTCTTCTCCAGATTTTTTGGACAGTTCCGCACACAATTCTTCGGTGCTCTTGCCGGAGCGTAAAACGGCTTCAATCCCATCCAGTGCCGCCATATAGAACCCGGCAAGGGCCATATAGGTATTGGTGAAGGGGTTGGGCGCACGCATTTCAAAACGGGTGGCTTTGGGATTATTCACATCCCGGATAAGACCTGCCAGGATGGTACGGTTCCGGGATGGCAGATCCGGGGCCTTGCCCAGGCTGGTAACGATACAAATCGGCGCTTCAAATCCAGGTTTCAGCCGTTTAAAGGCATCAATGGTGCAAGAACAGATGGGATTCAGTACTTCATAGTTTTTCAATACACCCATCAAAGCTCCATATCCTATAGCAGATAGAAAATCTTTGTGCATATCTTCTGGGCTCATCAGGTTGAAGAACTTACCATCTTTGGTTACACAACCCATACCTATATGGGTGTGTTCCCCATCACCGGCAACACCCACGATGGGTTTTGCCAGGAAGGACACTTCCAATCCATTGGCACGGAAGATTTCTTTCACCAGATTACGTACCAGGATTTCGTTATCGGCAGCTTGTACGCCGTTGGTAGAGAACTTCCAGTCAATTTCCAGCTGTTCGTTCACGTGGGTCATATTGCCGTTCATGTCCAGCTGCCCCCGGATACCGCCCACTTCTTTATGGCCCATCTCCGGTTCCAGCCCATAAAAGCCCAGCACTTCCACGGCTTGTTCCAAGGCAGTCCGCACGTTGCCGCGGGTTCTGGCCCAGTACTGTTCCTGCATGATCTGGGAAGAGGACAAGGCCATCGTGGATACGCTTTCTGTCGGTGTTTTAACCCAAAATTCCAATTCCGTAGCACAGGTGAAAGTCACTTTTTCAATATCTTTCGGGCTCACCGGCAAGCCAGAAACGGAGCCGGTCTTTTTCATAGCTGCCAGCGTCGCATCTGCCACATATTCCAATGTCCTATGCAGGATATAGCGGGAATCCACAAATTCCCCGTTATGTTCCAAGAAGCAGGGGACACGCAGGGTTCCCACCATTTTCCCAGTCTCCGGGTCAATGTGTTCCAGGTTGTAATCTACAAACCAGTTGACGGACAGATCCGCCACCATATCCACCCGGGCATCGTGTAAAGACGCTACGCCTGGCAGCACAACAGAAGATCCGTCAGTCTGGGCGGTATGGTGATACAGCATGGTATCCATATCATCTAAAAAGGCTTTGATAGGCACTTTTTCGTCCGTATCATTGCCGGCAAAGTCGATCCCCATAAAGGAAACAAATCGGATCTCAGGATGCGCCCCCAGCAGATCTTTCAGCGTATCCGGCGTCAGTTCGCAAGGTTTAATGACATACAGTAAATCCTTTTGGTACATGGCCATAGTAGTGCTCCTTTCCTCTATCAGACCGTTAGTAGTAGCTATCTTATGGATCAACTACATGGGCATATTATAGCACAGGGGAATTTATTTGCCTAGAGGAAAAAGCACTTTTTTCGAATATTTTTCATGTTTATTTTTTTATTGTTCGAATTCTATCTGTTTTATCCGTAATTTTTAGAGTTTATATTGTCTTATATCGTTGTTTGTAGTTTAAACTCCGAACTTTACTAAGGTAAATTTCTTGGTTTCATTTGGAAAAAGACGGCGACACAATTTCAATTTCATAAAAGAGCCGGGATATTTTTCCAATCACCCGTTTACCCGTAAGAGAAGAAGGCATCTGATTCGTAAGAACCACCAAGACATAGGGATGCTGGGGAAAAAGAAATATCCCTGCATCATTTTCTACGCCTGCCAGATCCCCACACTTGTGGGCCAAGGGCACGTCATCCGGTAAATACCGCTGCAACCGCTCGCCTTGCTGTTGGTGCTGCAAAAGGCGCAGCATAAAAGCGCTGGCACTCTTGCTAACAAGGGCTCCTTGATAAATTCGGGTTAACAATACCCCCAAATCATCGGCGGCAATCCAGTTATCCTCTCCCCGCTTTTTTGCCGCGTCATCCATCATCTTGCGGCCAAAATGAGCCGCCCGCAGGTGGAGCACTTCTCCCAGGCGATTGACGTTTTCCCTGCCAACCAAGGTAAGTAGTTTATTGGTAGCTTCGTTATCACTTATAATGACCATCAGCGTAGCTAGTTCTTGCAGGGAAAAACGATGCCCTGCTTCCAGCTCCTTCAAGATACCATCACCGACAGTCAGGTCTTCTTTGGTAAGGAGCAGGCGGTCTGTCAGAGAATACTTCCCCGCCTCCACCTTTCGCAATAGCTCTGCCAAGAGCAAAATTTTAATGGTGCTGGCGGACAAAAATGCGCAGGCCCCGTTGTATGAGAACCTGCGCCCTTGCCTAAGGTCACGGAAACAGACGGCAATCTTGCCGCCTGTTTCTTTTTCCAGTTTTTCTATCCGCGCGGTCACCACTGCCTGTTGCCTAGGCCAATCCAGCTTTTTCATACAGCCTCCTACCTATCAAACAGTGCGAAACTCACGCTTATGCCATCAGTTTCAGCACATAGCCGCAAATTAGTCCGGCAAAATTTCCGATGGCAGCTCCCAAAACGCCCATGAGAACCCCAATCCCGGCATAGGAAGCATCATAGGCACTAGCAACAATCGGGGCAGACGCAGCACCGCCGATATTGGCTAGAGAAGCCGTGGAAACCATGCACAAATCCCAGTGAAACATCTTGCTGAGAACAAACATCAGCACCACATGGACCACCAGGATAAAGAAACCATACACCACCCACATAGGCGCAGCCAATAGATCCGTTACGCTGGCCGTAGACGCTAAGAGCGAAACAACAGCATACAAATACACGTTAGAAAGTTCTTCTACCGCAGGAACCCGTCCCAGCGGCGTCATAGCGCAAATCAGCCCTAGGATGGTCACAAAAACCGTGGTCATAGTGCCTTTATCAAACATGGCAAGCCCTACCCCTTTAAGCATGGTATTTAAGCTGCCGCCTACTTGCTGGGAAATAGCGGATACCAAAAGAGAAATCCCAATGAGGAAAATCCAGTCTGCCGCTGAGGCAGAACGTTTTTCCTTGGCAACTTCAGCTGCTGCCGCATCGGCTACGGCCTGCAGTTTGCTGGTATCTGCCTTCACGGCATCATTCCACTTTTTAGAATAGCGCACCATAAGCAGCAGCAGCGCAATCCATACAGAATAGCATACGGTATCAAGTGCCAACGCACAGCTATAAGCGCCTGCGTCCACCGGAAGTGCTGCCTGCATGGCGGCCATATTGGCACTACCGCCCACCCAGGAAGCATAGAGGGCCGCTACCGCGCCCCAGGTATCCTTGCCCAGGAATCCTTTAAAGATAGGATAGCCGATAACAAAACCGGCAAACAAGGTAATGGAGCAGCCCAGAAAAATAGCCACCATTCGTCCGCCCAGTTTAGCCAATTTGCGGAAATCGCAGCGCAGCAGCATCACAAAAATCATGGCATATAAAAGATTATTCTTTAAAACGCCGTACGCTGCAGATACTCCCTTGGACTGGTACAGACCCAGTGTACAAAAAATCATATTCAATACGTAGATCCACACCAAAGGCGGCACGATATTAAAAATTTTCCATTTGGAATACTTTTCTAAGGCCAATAACCCACCGGCCAGAAACATTAAAAAGGCAATATAGGTAAATCCATTGGTAATGACCATCTTCCTCTCCCCTTTCCTTAGATGGTTCTACTCTTCGTCCAGATACCGGATTCCCTGGATGCCGGTGACACCTAGGCCCGGTGCATCGCTGACAGTAATGGTTTTTTCGTTAAAAATGGCGCCGCCCTGCACAGGATCTTCGGAGCACAATACAGGGCCGTCCAAATCCACTTTGGTAATGATGCTCCGGGCACAGGCCAGATGAACGGCAGCGTTCACGCTGACCTTCGCTTCCAGCATGCAACCGATCATGCACTCCACACCACAGACTTCTGCCAGTGTGGCAATTTTCAAAGCGTTCGTCAGCCCGCCACACTTCATCAATTTGATATTAATCAAATCCGCCGCTCTGCGTTGCACGACTTCCAGGGCATCTTCCACGGAAAATACGCTTTCGTCCGCAAGTACCGGCACATAGGAGCGCTCTGTCACATATTTCAGTCCCTCTAGGTCACGGGCAGGGACGGGTTGCTCCACCAGTTCAATATCCAGGCCTTGTTCCTGCATCTGGTTTAATAACCGCACCGCTTGTTTGGGATTCCAGGCTTGGTTGGCATCAATCCGGATGCGAACATTCGCTCCTACGGCCTTTCGCACTGCTGCAAGCCTTGCCACATCAAGGGCGGGATCTACTCCCACCTTGACTTTCAGTGTATCATAACCCCGTTTTACAGCGGTAATGGCATCTTTTGCCATTTCTTCTGGTGCATTAACACTGATGGTCAAATCCGTAACGATCTGATTCCGAGAGCCGCCCAACATTTTGTACACAGGAATTCCGTAATGCTTCCCGTACAAATCCCACAGGGCAATATCCGCCGCCGCTTTGGCTGAGCTATTATGCACCAGGGATTTCTGCACGTCCCTGGTCAAAGTCTCAAATTCATCCACATCCCGGCCCAGCAAGGTTTTGTTAAGATGGTCCTGAAAAGCGCCCAAGATGGCCCCTGTAGTGTCCCCAGTGATGACACCAGTAGGAGGCGCCTCCCCAAAGCCCACTTCTCCAGAATCCGTATGGATTTCCACAATCACATCTTCCACACTGTCCACCCGCCGCAGGGCCGTTTTAAACGGCACCCGCAGCGGAACAGAAATGCGTCCCAGACGCACTTTGGTAATTTTCATGGTATGCCTTCTTCCTTATGCTCCGGCTAAGCGCCGCAAGGTTTCTGCATAAATCTTGGCATTTAACACCATTTTGTCGATTTCCCAGTATTCATTGGGGAGATGTTCCCGCACTTCGTCTCCCGGGAAAATCGGGCCAAAAGCAACAATATTGGGAATGGATTTGGCATAGGTGCCGCCGCCGATACAAATGGTTTCCGGTTTAAATTCCGTCATTTCCCCGTACACGCTTAGCATGGTCTGGATATAATCGGTTTTAGGATCAATGAACAGGGCCGTATTGTGTTTTTCTTCCAGTTTGCTAAATCCGGCTTTAGCAAAAGCAGCATCCAGCTTCGGGGCGCAGTCTTCGTAGTGCTTTGTCACGGGGTAACGGTAGTTGATTTTTAGAGTCAACTTCTTGGCATCGCCAAAAATCACACCCACGTTAAAGGAAAGCTTTCCGGAAGCTTTATCTTCCAAGCAGATTCCCAAAGATTCCCCGTGGACTTCCAGGCCGATACGGTCGCCCAGGAAGGTCAACGTGTCCTTTATTTCCCCGGACAGCGGCAACTTAGACAAAAATTGCACCAAACGACCAATGGCATTTTCTCCTAGTTCTGGATGGGCGCCATGGGCCTGCACGCCGGTGGCTTTCACAATAAGACCGGGCGCAGCGATTTGCACTGTGACTTTTGGATCGCTGTCGCCAAATTCTCTAGCAAGGGCCTTAGCCATTGTCCCATCACAGGAAAGTTCTGCCGTTGCCAGTGCCGGCACCACATTAAAGGCACTGCCGCCAGAAATTTTAACCAGTTGCAGAGATCCACTTTGGGCATAGTTTTTTTCGTAGACCACATTGATAATACCTTTTTCCCCATTGATCACCGGATATTCCCCATCGGGGGTAAAGCCGCATACAGGAATTTCTCCTCCGGTATCCAGATAATGTTTCATATCCAGGCTGCCCGTCTCTTCATTGGTACCGAACAAAATCCGGATCCGTTTCTTCAGGGGAATTCCGCTATCCTTAATAGCCTTTAGCGCATACAAGGCAGATGTAACAGGCCCCTTGTCATCCATGGTTCCCCGTCCAAATACATTTTTTCCATCCGTATCCCCGCTAAAGGGATCTTTTGTCCAGCCATCTCCTGCCGGCACTACATCCAAATGCCCCAGGACGCCCACCATGGTAGGCCCTTCGCCATATTCGCACCAACCCATGTAATTATCCACGTTCTGGGTGCGAAATCCCATGGCTTCTGCCTGTTGCAGCATATAGGCCAGGCATTCTGCCGGTCCTCTGCCAAAGGGAAATCCCGGTTCCGCGGCTGCTTCCACACTGTTGATTTTCACAGCCCCTTGCAGAGTTTTTACCATGTCTTCCCGGCTGGCGTCTACCAAAGCTTCCAAATTCATGAAAATCTCCTCCCTTCCATACAAAAAGACCCTCCTTCAAACGCAGAGGCTTCCCCTCTCCGCTGCCGCAGGGTCTTTAGGTCTCCGCCTTTGCAGAAAATCCTATGTTGAAAATAACGCTTTACTGTTTCAGTGTACACTATGCTTTTGCCGTCTGTCAATTTATTTTTGGCCTTTTTGCCGCGTCAGACAACCCACAAAATCAGACCGCATAAAACACCAATGTCAAAACCAGCCGCCACATCACTGGGATAATGGACCCCAGCAAGGACCCGGGTCACACCGCTGAGCAAGCTGCAAGAAAGACAGGCTACGCCTAGTTGTGGCTGCACATACAGCCAGCACATGCTAATTAATGCTGCAGAAAATACATGACGACTGGGCATGGATTCTCCCTTTTTATGGCGGGGGAGCAGCGGCACAATCCCATGGGACTCATAGGGACGGGGCCGGTTAATTTTGTGCCGAAACACAGACAGCACAAAAAAAGACAAGGCCGGCACCAAAAGGAGCTTTAAGAATACTGGCGTCAAAAAGGAAGCTCCCCAACGATACGTCCGAAAAAGCAAATAAGGATACAGCAGATACATGAGCGCCACCAGTAGCCCATTTAGTAGTTTAAGTGCCAGGATCCGTCCTGGATGCCCTACAAAAGGCCGGGTAATCCGCTGGTAAAATGGCGCATAGTTTTTTTCATTCATGCCCTGCCTCCAGCTCTTTTTCATAGGTATCCAGGATCTGCAAAAATTGAGTTGCACTTCCTGCCTGATTGATGGCATTGCGATAATGGGCACTATGGGGCAGTCCCGTAAAGTAGCAGGCCCCATGATGGCGCATTTCCCGCACACCCACGGATTCCCCTTTAAAGGCCATCAAATCCTGCAAGTGCCGCCGCACCGTACAAAACCGTTCCGAAATAGAAACCGGGGGAATCTCCTTGCCTTGAAGAACCGCCTTAATTTCCTGGAATATCCAGGGATTGCCCTGGGCACCCCTGGCCACCATGATCCCGTCACAGCCGGTTTGCTGCACAAGTGCCAGCGCATCTTTGCCTGAAAACACATCCCCGTTGCCAATAACAGGGATAGTGACCGCATGCTTGACCTGACGGATACAATTCCAGTCCGCCTTGCCGCTGTATAACTGTCCCCGTGTGCGGCCATGCACAGCCACAGCGGCCACTCCTGCCTTTTCTGCTAAACAAGCAATTTCTACGGCATTTTTGTGGGCATCATCCCAGCCAGAACGAAATTTTACCGTTACAGGAATATCCACCGCATCCACCATGGCACACAGACAGGCATAGGCCCTGGCTGGATCCTTCATCAGGGCAGAGCCTTCCCCATTGCTGACAACTTTATGCACGGGGCACCCCATATTAAAATCAAGCGCATCGGCACCAGCTTCTTCTACGATCTTCGCAGCACGGGCCAATTCTTCCGGCACAGAACCAAAAAGCTGCACGGAAACTGGCCGCTCCTCCGGAGCAAGCCGAAGCATAGAAAAAGTCTTTTCATTTTTGTACAAGAGCGCTTTGGCACTGACCATCTCCGACACCACCAGATCCGCCCCCATTTCTCGGCACAGTACCCGAAACGGCTGGTCCGTTACACCAGCCATGGGACCAAGGATCACCGGCTGTTTGCTAAAAAAATCCCGTTGCAGCATATATTTTCTCGTTCTCCTTTTTCTATCAGTGCCAAAAAAACAGGAAGCAGCACGCCGTCTGCCTCCCATTTGCGTTATTGCTTTTTGTTCATGGCGTAGAGGATCTGCAGTCCTTCCAATGTGAGGGACGGTTCCACCACATCCACCAGATTGGATTCCGAGGCCATCAGCCGTCCAAATCCACCGGTTGCGATGACAAAGGCCTGGTTGTTCAATTCTTTTTTCATCCGGGTAATAATGCCATCCATTTGCCCCACAAAGCCGAAAATCACGCCGCTGCGCATGGCATGCACCGTATCCCGACAAATCGTCTTAGGCGGCTTAATCAGCTCAATCCGGGGCAATTTGGCAGCTTTCTGGAACAGGGCTTCGGTAGAAATCCCGATGCCCGGGGCAATGGCCCCACCCAGGTATTCCCCGTCCGGGGTTAGTGCACAGAACGTGGTTGCTGTACCAAAATCGATGATAATCAAATTGCCCTTATCTTTGTACAACTGATGGGCTGCCGCGGCATTCACAATCCGATCCGCTCCCAGTTGGTTGGGATCATCATAATCTAGTTTCAGTCCGGTTTTAATCTGACTGGTCACCACAAAAGGCGTAATGTTAAAGTACCGTTTGCACATGTTGCAAAGGGGCACCAATAGCGGCGGTACCACTGTGGAAATGATGATATCTTCAATATCCTTCATATCCATACCACTGTAGGCAAACATACTTCCCAGAACAATGCCAAATTCGTCACTGGTCCGGGACCGGCTGCTGGATAATCTCCAGTGTGCCTGCCACTCTTTCCCGTCATACACACCAACCACAATGTTGGTGTTGCCAACATCCATCGCCATTAACATGGGCTGCATTCCTCCTGAAAATTGTATTCCGTTTTGTCCGTTCCCTTGTTCAGCAGGCTCTCACCGGTTCTTCCTGCGTCTTGGAGCAGACCCGATTGCCTTAATTATAACAAAAGAAAAAAATCACGCAAGGGGATTCAGGCATTTTTCCCCTGCGTGAAACACTTACTCATACTTCCCTTTACCGTGCACCGGACGAATGGATACATCGCCTGCTAGCACAGTTTCTAATGTCCCGGTATCGTCCCGTTTTACCACAAGGCAGCCGGAAGCATCGATATCTATAGCCTTTCCGGTATAGGTTGTATCCGGTGCAATCACTTTTACATCCTTGCCGAGGGTAGTAGAGTACTTCCGCCATTCCTGGATCACCGGGTCAAATCCTTCCCGGCAGGCGATAGAATAATAGGTTTCCATATAGTCCAATACCTTAGCAAGAAGTTCCACACGGTTGATAGAATGCCCGGCAACGTCTGCAATAGACACAGCAAAGCTCCGCAATTCTTCGGGGACCACCTCCCGGGGTACATTCACATTGATGCCGATGCCGGACACCAAATAATTAATATGCCCAAATTCCGCATTCATTTCCGTGAGAATGCCCACCAATTTTTTTCCTTCCAAAAGGATATCATTGGGCCATTTGATCTTGGCATCCACCTGACAGCATTCCCGGATCGCCCGTACTACCGCCACGGCACTAAGCAACGTAATTTTTGAGGCATCCTGGGGCAAAAATGGGGGCTTAAACAGCACCGAAAACCAGATGCCCAAGGCTTTAGGACTGAACCAGCCTCGGTGTAACCGTCCATGACCGCCGGTCTGTTCTTCGGCTACAACAACCGTACCGTCTTCCGCTCCTTCCAGCGCCAATTGCTTTAATACATCGTTGGAACTGGTCACAGATTCATAATAATGAATATGCCTGCCTACAAATTGGGTATGCAGTTTTTCGTCAATTTCAGCGGGCAGCATTTTATCCGGTACTTGTAAAAGAGCGTAGCCTTTTTTCGTATATGACGTAATCTGGTATCCCTCTTTTTTTAATGCCTGGATATGCTTCCAGACCGCAGTCCGGCTAATACCTAGCGTGTTTCCCAATATTTCTCCCGAAACCGGATGGGGTGCATGTTGCTTCAGGATCTTTAAGATTTCCGTACGCATACGGATCCTTCCTTCCTTTGCGATAAGTAGTTGACTAGTGCAAACTATCCCGTCATTTGCCAGTTGTAGCGACTCACTAGGTTATGTCTGCGGGACTTCCTGTACAGCAGGTTGCTGCGCAGGATTCTCAGCCCCTTCCGGCAAAGTTGCCGGCGGAATGGGTGCAGGCGTCCCCTCTTGAGGAGGCTGAGGAGGCTCTGGATTTTCATTTTTTTCCAGGATATGGCCATATTTCAGAATTTCCTCAATCTCGTGGCCCTCCAAAGTTTCCCGTTCAATCAGGTTTTTGGCAATCAGGTGGAGCTTATCCATATGCTCGGTCAACAATTTTACGGTGCCTTCATAGGCTTCGTCAATGAAATGGCGGATTTCGCTGTCAATCTGGGCCGCCACTTTTTCACTGTAATCATTTTGTCGTCCGATATCCCGACCCAAGAAGACCTGTTCTTGCCGATGTCCAAATGTCACGGCACCCAGCACTTCACTCATGCCATATTCACAGGTCATCTGCCGTGCCAATTCAGTAGCCCGCTGCAAGTCATTGCTGGCACCGCTGGAGATCTCATGTAGCACCAGGGCTTCTGCCACACGGCCGCCCAAAAGCACCTTGAGTTCATCCAGCATTTCACTGCGGGTAGCGTAATAGCGATCTTCTTTGGGGAGGCTCAGGGTATACCCGCCCGCTCTTCCTCTGGGGATAATCGTCACCTTATGCACCGGATCCGTATGGGATAGCAGCATCCCTACCAGGGTATGCCCTCCCTCGTGATACGCCGTCAAGCGTTTTTCTTCATCGGTAATCACCCGGCTTCTCCGTTCCGGTCCCATCATCACCCGTTCCGCCGCTTCTTCCATATCGGCCATGGTAATCTTCATTTCGTTATTGCGGGCAGCCAAAAGGGCCCCTTCATTCACCAGGTTCGCCAAATCCGCCCCAGTAAACCCAGGTGTCCGCTGGGCTAAAACTCCCAGGTCCACATCCTGAGACATGGGTTTACCCTTAATATGCACCCGCAAAATCGCCCGGCGTCCCCGGATATCCGGTTTATCCACTACGATCTGCCGGTCAAACCGCCCCGGACGGAGCAAAGCAGGATCTAGGATATCAGGACGATTGGTAGCCGCAATCATAATAATGCCTTCATTGCCGCTGAAGCCATCCATTTCCACCAAAAGCTGGTTTAAGGTCTGTTCCCGTTCATCATGACCACCGCCTAGACCAGCCCCTCTCTGACGGCCTACCGCATCAATTTCATCAATAAAGACAATACAGGGCGCATTTTTCTTGGCGTTAGCAAAGAGATCCCGTACCCGGGAGGCCCCTACGCCCACAAACATTTCCACAAAGTCCGAACCGCTGATACTGAAAAACGGCACACCGGCTTCCCCAGCAACGGCTTTGGCCAAAAGGGTTTTTCCGGTTCCTGGAGGGCCATAGAGTAAGACGCCTTTGGGAATCTTGGCTCCCAACTGGTTATACTTCAGCGGGGATTTCAAAAATTCCACCACTTCTTCCAGTTCCTGTTTGGCTTCGTCGGCACCCGCTACGTCCTTAAAGGTAATGCCGCTTTTGCCGCCACCGTAGAGTCTTGCCTTGCTTTTCCCAAAATTCATGACCCGGCTGCCGCCGCCCTGGGCATTGTTCATCATGAAAAACCACAAAATCACAATGACCACCATGGGTAAAAGGGATGTCAACAGGTTGCTGAGCATGGAGGGCTGGGGGGGCAATTCCGCCTTGATTTCCACGTCCTTCCCCCGCAAGGTATCCACCATTTTTTCATCCCGGGGCGCAATGGTGGTGAACTGGCTACCATTTTGCAGTGTCCCGTGAATTTCTGCATTATCAATGATGGTGACTGACTTCACCGTCCCCTGCTGCACTTCTTTCATGAAATTGCTGTAGCTCATCTCGTTTTTGGGTGTACTGGCTACATTATAATAATCGTATATCCAAACCCCCAGGATCACAATGAGCAAGTAAAAAAACAAGTTGCGAATCAGTTTACTCACACTGTACTCCCTTTCCACTCCGCCATTGCAGAGTTTTTATTTTTCATAGACGGACCGCTTTAAAATACCAATATAAGGCAGATTCCGATAGTCTTCATCATAATCCAGGCCAAAGCCCACTACAAATTCATCTGGAATGGCAAACCCGCTGTAATCCGGCAGGACCTTGACCAGGCGCCGTTCTTTCTTGTCCAGCATAGCCGCTACTTTTAGGCTCTTGGGATTACGGGAGCGAAACAGTTCTCCCACCGCTTTGAGCGTTAGCCCGGTATCAATCACATCATCCACCAGGAGAATATTTTTCCCGGCCATGTTGCGACTGGTATCAAAAGAGATATCGACTTTGCCGCTGGTAGTTGTTCCCCGCCCATAGGAAGAGGCTTTCAAAAAGTCAATCCGAGTCGGCACTGTGATGTGCTGGGTCAGCTCCATCATAAAATAAGCGGCCCCTTTCAAAAGACCAATCACTACCAGTTCCTCACCGGCATAATCTTTGCTGATTTCTGCTCCCATTTCCGCAATCCGTTTTTTCAGCGTTTGCTCGTCAATCAATATTCGATCTAAATTATTTTCCAGATTGGCCCGCATCTCTTTGTTTCTCCTTTTTTGCCAGTTTGGCAGCCCGTTCTTCTTCCCGTGACTGCTGTTTCTTTCCTGCCATCAGTTCCCCATTCCAATAGATGAGTCGTACGTTTCCCGGCACATCCAGGGATTTATTTCCGACCCCCTTATCCAGCATGGCCAGAATGGATTTCACATGATCGTAGGTCAGTTCCCCGCCGCCCGCTTGCCAGACCAATAACCGTATGACCCGGCTGCGAATGCAAAAGGGCATCGAGCGGAACTCCTCTTTTACCCGAACATTCTGCGTGCCCAGGACATCCCTGCCAAATGTGGTCAGGTACCACCGGGCTTTTTGTTCTAAATAAGCCTCATCTCCCGCTGCTAGTTCTGCCTCCTGGGCCAACTGTTTTTTGATCCGAGGATTTTGTGTCATAAGTAGCGGCAGGAGTTCTTTTCGGATCCAGTTCCGCCGCAAGGATACATCATCATTGCTGCTGTCTTCACAATAGGACAATCCTTCTTCCCGGCAATAGGTTTCTGTGTCTTTTCGTGTTGCCGTCAAAAAGGGGCGAGCCAAATACCCGCTCACAGGGAGCATGCCCCGCATTCCTCTTGTGCCGCTGCCCCGCAACAGGTTTAAAAGAACGGTTTCCGCCTGGTCATCCTGGTGGTGTGCCAAAAAAATTCCCATCGCGTCTTTTTCTTGCCGGACCTGTTCCAGCGCAGCATACCGCAGCCTTCTGGCAGCATCTTCCAGGGAAAGTCCCTGCTCCTGCGCATAGGTTCCGGCTTCTACATCCTTACGGATGAAGGAAAGACCATATTCCTTACAGTAGCCCTCCACGACTTTGGCATCCTGCTCCGCTTCGTCACCTCGTAAATGATGCTGCACATGAACCACTTGTACATCCACCTGGTCCATTTCCCCTTGGCGCCGCATCACATCTGTAAGAGCCAGGGAATCTGCCCCGCCGCTACAGGCAGCCAATACGGTCTGCCCCGGTTGCCACAGCGGGGACGCTGCCACTAAGGCTCGCAATGCACTTTCCAATACACCCAACGCAACTCACCTTCTCAGAAAAAAAAGGCACTTCCGGGGAAGTACCTTTCGTGTTCATTAATCACCTCTGCGTGCACCACGGCCGCCCCGTTTGGATTCCGTATTTCGTTTCAGATCCAGCAGCCGGTCATCACTATCTTTCAAAAACTTGGACAGCTTATCTTCAAAGCTCATAGGCCCCTGCATCCGGGATGCGCTCCCTGGGAAACGCTTGCCGCCTTCGAATTTTCTCGGGGCACTTTCAAAATGTTTCCGTTCTCCTGTAGGATGGTGTTCCTCGCTGGGAGCCGCAGCTGGCATCAGGGCTTTCAGGCTCAAGCCAATCTTACCCCGATCGTCCACGGAAACCACTTTGACAGTGACTTTCTGCTTCATCGTGAGAAAGTCATGAACATCTTTGACGAAGACATTGGAAACCTCCGAAATGTGAATCAATCCCACCTGGTTTTCCGGTAATTGTACAAACGCTCCAAAATTGGTAATGCCAGTTACGATACCCTCTACAATTGCGCCTTTTTCCAAAGCCATAGGTCAAAGAGATCCTCCTTTAAAAGTTGGTATTACGTTAACCATTATACCGTTGCAAGGGAATTTCCGTCAAGTAAAAAAAGGAAAATCGGGCCTGCCCTTGCAGACCCGATAGAATAGGTTGTTATGAAGCTTGCTGGATTCCCTGGTATTCATACCCGGCACCCACAATGGCGCTCTTCAGATCATTTTCCGGAACTTGTTTGCTTTCCACTAGTTCCACGGTACCGGTATTATGATCCGCTTTAGCGCTGACCACACCATCCAGCCCTTCCAATGCCTTTTTCACCCGACCTTCGCAGTGGGCGCACATCATGCCCTTCACATTTAAGATAATCCCGGTGCCAGAAGATGTCTGGGAGTCCTGCTTCGTCATAGCACTGAAGTCCATAGCCGTCACAGCCGCAATGGCTCCATTTTCCCGTTTCTTGTCGTGCTTGGCATCATGTACATTAAACAGGTTCAGCCGCAGGGCATTCATGCATACCGTAAAACTGGAAATACTCATGGCAGCTGCTCCCAACATGGGATTCATGGTAAAAGGATACAATCCGGCAGCACAAGGAATCAAAAGGATATTATAGAAGAAGGCCCAGAACAGGTTTTCGTGAATATTGGTCACGGTCCCCCGAGAGAGCCGTACCGCCGCGGATACATCCGTTAGTTTACTGTTCATCAGCACAATATCGGCCGAATCAATCGCTACATCGGCCCCTGCGCCGATAGCGATGCCGATATCCGCACGGCTAAGCGCCGGGGCGTCGTTAATTCCATCTCCCACCATGGCAACAGTGCCAGCTTCTTGGAGTTTCCTAATCACCGCTTCTTTGCCTTCCGGCAACACGCCGGCAATCACCCGGTCTACGCCGGCTTGTTTACCAATTGCCTCTGCCGTCCGCTGGTTATCACCGGTTACCATCACTACCGCAATGCCCATATTGCGCAGTTCCTGGATGGCTTGGGCAGAGTCTTCCTTAATCACGTCCGCCACGGCAATCATTCCGGCCAATTTGCCATCTTTGGCAAAGAGCAGGGGCGTTTTGCCCTGTGAGGCCAGCGCTCCAGCCTTTTCTTTCATGGCGTCATTCACGAGCCCTTGCTCCGCAAGATACGCCAGACTACCGCCAATACTTTGGCTGGTGCCTTGCTGGATCGCAAGGCCATGACCCGGCAGTGCTTGGAACATATCCACTGTGCCAGGAGTAAGCTTACGGGCAGCAGCTTCTTCCACCACCGCTTTGGCCAAAGGATGTTCTGATTTTTGTTCCAGGTCATAGGCCAGCTGCAGCAGGTTTTCTTCCGTATAACCGTCCGCTGGAACCACGTCCGTCACCTTGGGCTCGCCTTTCGTGATTGTCCCGGTTTTATCCAAGGCCACAATATTAACCTTGCCCACCATTTCCTGGGATTGGCTGGTCTTAAACAAGATGCCATTTTTGGCGCTGACACCACTGCCCACCATAATGGCCACAGGAGTCGCTAGCCCCAAGGCACAGGGACAAGCCACGACCAAGACGGCAATACCACGGCTTATGGCCTGTGCCGCTGGCAGCCCAGTGAGCAGCCAGCCAATAGCGGTAATGGCTGCAATACCGATGATGGCCGGTACAAAGACCGCGGAGACTTTGTCCGCAATCCGGGCAATAGGCGCCTTCGTAGCTGCGGCATCACTGACCAGTTTAATAATCTGGCTGAGAGTGGTATCTTCTCCAACACGGGTGGCCTGGCATTCCAGATACCCGGATTGATTAATGGTTGCTGTAGATACCTTGTCTCCCGGCTTTTTGTCAACCGGCAGGCTTTCCCCAGTAAGGGCACTTTCATTCACGGCAGAATTGCCCTTCACAACCACGCCATCCACCGGAATATTTTCTCCGGGACGTACCGCAAAGAAATCGCCAGCCTTAACTTCGTCAATCGAAACCGTAACTTCTTTCCCATCCCGGATAAGGACTGCCGTTTTGGGGGCCATTTTCATCAGGCCCTTTAGGGCATCCGTGGTCCGGCCCTTGCTCATGGCTTCCAGCATCTTACCCAAGGTAATCAGAGTCGGAATCATGGCCGCTGTTTCAAAATACACATCATGCATATACAGCATGTGGGTTTCCATAAAAGGAACGCCCTGTGCCGTCATATACGTAATCTCATAAAAGACCCCCAGACTCCACAGGAAAGAAACCCCGGACCCCAAAGCCACCAGCGTATCCATATTGGGAGCTCCGTGACGCAAGCTCTTAAATCCACTGGTAAAAAACGCCCGGTTAATGAACATGACCACAATCGCTAGGAGCATTTGTGTCAGCATAAGCCCTAGGTGATTTCCGTCCAAAAATGCCGGAACAGGCCAATTTAGCATATTATGGCCCATGCTGAAATACATCAGCACCAGCAGCACAACGATGGATAATTTTAATCTCCGTTTTAGTTTTGGGGTCTCATGGTCTTTTAACGCTTCCTCGTCCGCTGCCAGTTTCTCCGCATAACCGGATTTTGCTTCACTGGCCCCTTTGACTGAGGCACCATACCCTGCCTCCTCTACCGCTTTAATAATATCTGCATCACTGGCCGTTCCCTCTACGCCCATGCTATTGGTTAGAAGAGAAACATCCACGCTGCTGACACCGGGAACCTTGGCCACAGCCTTTTCCACATGCGCCTGGCAGGATGCACAGGTCATGCCGGTTACCATGAATTGTTTCATCGTTACAACCCCCTTATTCATTATACCCCATATGGGTATCATTTTCTTATGGTCCTATGATACCCCCCGGAGGGTATTTTGTCAAGAAAAAATTGTAACTTTTGGTGGTACGGATAAAACTACCTCCAACTCAATAAAAATAAAGTTCTGGTGCATGGACCGTTTATGGTATGCTATAAACAAAAAGACAACCGGGAGGGATACCACCTATGAAGATTAGTTTTATTGGCGTTGGTGTAATGGGCGGCGGAATGTGCCGAAATCTGCTTAAAAAGGGATTGCACGTCCAGGCAATTGCAAGAAACGAGGCACATCTCCGCACGTTTCAGGAATTAGGAGCCGCCATCAGTACGGAAAATGGAGATGCCGCGGATAGTGATGTGATCTTTCTTTGTCTTCCCGACGGACAAGCAGTACAACAAGTCCTTCTAGGAGAAAATGGGCTACTAGCCAAACTCAAAAAAGAACAGATCATCGTAGACTGCAGTACCATCGGATACCAGGAAGCCAAAGAGCTGGCACACCAGTGTGCAGCCAAAGGAGTAGACTATCTGGATGCCCCCATTTCTGGGCACCAGACAAGAGCCAATGATGGGACACTCACGATAATGGTTGGCGGTAGTAAAAATGCTTTTGAAAAGGTCAAGTCCCTCCTGGAGGTAGTTGGATCCACGATTTTATACATGGGCGAAAGTGGCAGCGGACAATTGACAAAAATGATTAATAACTGTGCCATGAACATCACCATTGCAGGCTTTTGTGAATTATTGCCTTTAGGAGTCAAATTAGGTCTTCCTCCAGAAGAATTGGGAAAAGTACTCATGACTGCTTCCAGTGCCAGCTACGCTTCCAAGCAGTTGATTCCTAAAATTCTGGAAGGTGACTTTTCCTATGGGTTTTCTCTGGAACGAGCCTACAAAGATATGGCTCACATCACAGACGTCACCACTCAATACCAGGTCCCACTCCCAACCTTAGTAGGAACCATGCAGACCTATCAATTGGCCCTGCAGCACAGAGATGGGGCATTATACAAAGGAGCTATGATCCGTTTCTATGAGGACTTGCTCAAGGTAGTCTGCCGGAAATAAGGAAAAGAAAAGTAAAATAGCAAGCAAAAGACCCCGCACGGTTGTGCGGGGTCAATCTCTATACCGGCAGCTTCCTAATGGGCATTATGTGATGGAGCCGGTATGGAACAAGGAAGTCATACTCTATGCTGA
>DXYB01000010.1 GCA_019416065.1 Acidaminococcus sp.
CCTATACAGGTAGCCTAATTTCTGCTACTGTTCAATTTGGAGTTGCAATTTACGATCGAAAAAATTGGCGTAAACTCTGAGAAAAAAGGAATTTTTGCCTGCTATCTTGTTTCTTTTATTATGGTGTGTCTAATCGGAACTTTAAATGGCGGTAATGCGGTAGTTGCTCCTATCATTGTTCCTATCGTAGCAGCAGTCGGACTTACTCCCACTACAGTCTGCTTTCTTATGTTTAATGCCGGCCTCGTAGGTGTGACTGTAGGGCCATTTTGCACGGCAGTAGCGTCTGCCTTAGCAGTTACGGGCTTAGATTATAAGTCATATATGGTTAATGCCGCTATTCCTTATTCCTTAGCTTGGGCAATTGTAAGTTTGATTATTAGTTTCTATCTTCAAAAGAAGACCAAGAACAGTGGCGAAAAATACGAAAATGTAGAATTAGTTCAAAACTTCATTCCCACTACAAAGCAAAAATATGCCAGCATAGCATTTTTAACGACCTTTATGGTATGCCTTGCCTTTGGCTTGATTTATGGCAGTACAATGAAATACGTGATGTTCGTGATTTTATGTTTAAGTGCAGTAACGGGCCTCTTTGTAGATGAACCCTATGAGAAAGTAATTGGGAAATTTGGGAAAGGAATGGGAAAAATGGGAGGCATGTTCTTCTCATTTTTACTTACTGGTGTAATGATAGATACCATCACCATGGGTGGCGGCTGGCAAGCCTTGTCTAAACTGATACTGCACCTTATTGGTACTAATAGCAAGTTCATTTTGATGACTATAGCATCATTTGTTGGTGGATTTGGGGTTGAGGGTGCTGTTGTAACACAAATGCAAATTATTCAGTCAGCATTTTGGAAAATCGCAGAAAATATGGGGATTCCAATGGGAACTTGGGCTATCGTCTTAATTGCTGCTGTTAGGATTACGTCAATTGTATATCCTTCTGCCAATTATGCAGCTCATATGGGATTCGCACAATGTGATAATATGAAAACCCTCTTAGTAGGCGGTTGGATTACTTCTGCCATTATGATGGTATTTGTGCCACTTTGGGGAATAATCAGCATGAATATTCTTCATTAATCCAGCACTTCCTTGACTGTTTCTTGCAAAAGCGCTAGAAAGTCACTGAGCAGGGAATTGGTTTCGTCTTCTTTGCGGTAGCAGGCCACAAGCCAGGGATAGCGATCTGGCTCTCCTGTCAAAAAGTAAGAGACGGGCTTTCCGGGATGAAAGTGTTTCACATAGGATTCCATGCAAAATGCTATCCCCATTCCTTCGGCGGCTAGGCGCACTGCCGTTTCCAAGCTCTCAATCTCCCGGATCCTAGGGCGCTCTTTCAGCTGCTTTAATACTTTATCTTCCTGCTGCCGAATTTGCTGTACATCGCTTTGGAGCAGCAAGGTTTCGCTGCTAAGAAACTCTACTGGCAAATACGGATAGCGCTGCCCCGGCAGCGCTATTGCTTTTTGACACAGGGGATGGGATGCGGGAAGTGCTACCATTAGCCCATCTCTTCGCAAGGCAAGTGTTGCTAGACTAGGATCCAGTGTATCCATAAAGCAAAAAAGCAAATCATACTTTTTTTGTCGCAAGCCTTCCAGCAGTTCCCGCTGATGGTTGTGCTGCAATTGTAATTCAACCTTTGGATGAGAGCTGTGAAAGCGGGCAAGCAAGGTGGGCATAACAAGGGTTGAGAAAATCAGATAGGTACCAATCCGCAGGATATTTTTTTGCTTTTGCTGGAGCTCGTGCAGGGATTTTTCCAGCGCTTGATCCAGGGCTAGCATTTTCCGTGCTGTGGCGAGCAGTAGATACCCTGCCTCAGTGGGAATCACTGCTTTATTTTCCCGTAAAAATAACGGCATCTGTAGCTGGTCCTCCAGCTTCTTGATAGCAATGCTCAGTGTAGGCTGGGTGATAAAAAGTTTACGGGCTGCCGTATGATAGCTTCCTGTATCGGCCAGTGTGCATAGATACAGCAGCTGCCGGAGTTGTAATACCATTGGAACCTCTCCCCTCGTGCGTAGCTCCATTATACCATGTTCCTGATAGGGAAAGCCTATAAAATAATGTCTGATTGATAAAATTTATTGACCTATAAAATATAGCAATTTGAATCTTCGGATAATTTTCACTAGAATACGGAGTAGAGATAGGCCTCCATAATAGTCCGGTCAGCCCAGCCGGAGAAAGGAACGAAAGAAAAATGGAAACTAAGAAGGCTGCGCCCCAAAAGGTCAAGAAAGTTAAAGTACCACATACCTTTATTATTATTTTCGCCCTCATTGTACTGGCTGTGATTATGACTTGGATCATTCCTGCCGGAATGTATGACTTTGTGAAAAATGCCAGTGGCAGGAAAGTGGTGGACCCGGCGACATTCCACTACGTAAAAAATGCAGGGGTGAATCCGTTAAAGATTCCTCTATATATCATTGGAGCGTTTGCCAAGCGCATTGATTTGGTGATGGTCATTCTTATGGCCGGCTCTGCTTTTCATGTGGTAACAAAAACCGGTTCCCTGCAAGCGATTCTAGCCTTGGGAGCGCGGAAATTTTCCGATCGGTTGGAAGTCTTTATCCCCGTCCTCACGTTGATTTTTGGACTCATCTGTACCACCCAGGGGGCCAATACCTTTATCCCCTTTGCGCCGGTTCTGGTTATGCTGGCTATGGCTATGGGACTGGATTCCATTACCGGGGCGGCTATCCTTTTACTGGGAGGCGCGATCGGATTTTCTACCGGCACGCTCAATATGTACACCACGGTGGTGGCCCAGAGCATCGCAGAATTGCCACCATATTCCGGGCTGGGGTTCCGTTCTTTCTGCTTTGTGGTTTATTACATTGTGACCAATATCTATCTGATCCGCTATGCCAAAAAAGTCAAGAACAATCCCCAGGCAAGCCCTATGTATGATCTGGACCAGGAAACGCTGGCCAGTGAAGGCGGTTTGGATCTGGAACGGGCCGGAGAACTTAACCACAAAAAAATGCTTCCTCTGGTGCTGCTGGTGATTGCCTTTGCCGGGATTATTTATGGAGCCATTGCCCTGAAATGGGGCATGAATGAAATGTCCGCTGTATTCCTGGTCTACGCGGTAGTAGCAGATTTGCTCAGCGGTGCCAGTGCCAATGAAATGTGCAAGGATCTCATTGACGGCAGTAAACAAATGCTGGGTGCCGCCTTTATTATCGGCATGGCGACCGCCATCAGCAACATCATGAATGACGGGAAAATCACCTATACGATTGTCCACGGCCTATCTTCTTTGCTGGAAGGATTGCCGGCTGTGGTGATTGCGCCGGGAATGGTGCTTGCCAATACGATTATTAATATTTTCCTCACCAGCGGCAGCGGCCAAGCTGTGGCCGTTATGCCTATTCTTACGCCGCTGGCAGATGTTCTAGGCGTAACCCGGCAAACCACGGTGCTAGCCTTTAACTTTGGGGATGGGTTCTGCAATTACGTACTACCTACGTCCACGGCGCTTATGGGAACGCTTAGCGTAACCAATATACCCTATGATCGCTGGATGCGGTTTATGTGGAAGCTGTTTCTGATCTGGCTAGTGGTAGGATGCCTTTTGGTTTCCGTGGCCCAGTTCATCCATTTGGGCCCCATGTAAAAAGTCGCATCAATTTTTCCAAGAAGGGAGTATGGCGTGATGCTGGAACAACAAATTAAGCAAGCCAATGCTTGCGTAGACAACCAAAAAGAGTCGTTGGTGAAAATGGCAGATGCCATCTTTGACCATCCGGAAATCGGTACCCATGAAACCTTTGCCAGTGGACTTTTGACCGACTATCTGGAAACCCACGGTTTTACCGTGACACGGGGCATTGCCACCCTTCCCACAGCCTTTCGTGCCGTGTGGAAACATGGAGAAGGGGGCCCGAATATAGGCCTTTTGTGCGAATATGATGCCCTGCCCATGGGCCACGGCTGCGGACACCATATGCAGGGACCCGCTATTTTGGGCGCAGCGGTTGCGATTCAACAGGCTGCTGGAGCTCATCCTTTTACCCTCACTGTCTATGGCACCCCGGCAGAAGAAACGATCAGCGGTAAATTTATTATGATACAGCACGGCTGCGATTTTCATGAGCTGGATGTGGCTCTCATGATGCACGGGGGACCTGCCACCCAAACGGATATTAAAAGCCTTGCCAATACAAAGTATACCTTGACCTATCACGGCAAAGCTGCCCATGCGGCAATCAAACCAGAGGCAGGACGCAGCAGCCTGGATGCCATGAGTCTGGCTTTTCATGGCCTGGAATGCCTGCGGGAGCATGTCACGGATGATGTAAAGATTCACTATAACATTACGGATACGGGCGGCAGCCCTGCTAACGTGGTTCCCAGCCTGACCAGTGCAGATGTGATGATCCGTGCCAATACCATCAAAGGGGTGCAGGATGTGATGGCCCGGGTAGAAAAGATTTTTCAAGGGGCCAGCCTCATGACAGAAACCACCGTGGACTATGAACCGGAAAAAATTATTGATAACAAAATACCCAATTATCAGTTAAACGATTTACTGATGCAACACGCCAAGGCCCTGGGGGCACCCAATTGTCAGCCGCCCCGGCAGCGTACTGGTTCCACAGATTTTGCTAACGTCATGCATCGGGTCCCGGGCTCCTGCATTCGCGTTGCCTTTGTGGCGCCAGGGGCTGCGGCCCATTCCCAGGAATTTTTGGACGCAGGGAAAACAGAAGCTGCCCATCAAGCCATAGTATATGGAGCTAAAATCTTGGCAGACACTGTGCTGGAGCTCATCGCAAAGCCGGATCTATTGGCGGGGATAAAAGCAGAATTTCAGGAGCGCCTGGCAAAAGAGGATCAGGAAGCATAGCTGTTGCTGCGAATGATGGGTACGCTTTGATCTACTGTTTTACGTACAAGGGAATAGCCTTAACTTAAAGGACTGGTGCCCAGGCATCGGTCTTTTTCGTATTTTCACTATTGTATTTGGCAAATGCACAGAGTATAATTTTATTGAATTATAGTTCAATGAAATATAATTCAATAAAACTGTAGGAAGGAAAGGATATGAAACAGTTTATTGGACGGAAGCAGGAGCTCCAAGCACTCGAAACTGCCTATCAGCAACAAGGATTTCAGATGACCATTGTTTACGGCAGGCGCCGGCTAGGAAAATCAACCCTGCTGCAGCAGTTTGTACGAGACAAAAAATGTGTATTTTATACCGCAATCCGCAGCAGCATAGAAAGAAATTTAACCCTCCTGGGGCAACGCATTTTACAATCCTTGTCGCCATCGCTAGCAGGGATGTCTTTTGATACACTGGATCAGATGCTCCTTTTCCTCACAAAAGAAAGTCAAAAAGAGCGTTTGATTCTTGTTATTGACGAGTTTCCGTATCTTGCGGAGCAGGATCCTTCTATTTTATCTGTTTTGCAAAAATATATTGATACCCAATGGTTACATGGAGAGTTGTATCTAATCTTGTGTGGTTCTTCTGTTAGCTTTATGGAAGATGAGGTGCTAAGTGAGAAAAGTCCCCTTTTTGGGAGAAGAACTTCCCAGATTCGTCTGGAACCATTCTCTTATTTGGAAGCGGCAGAATTTGTTCCCCGTTATACGGCAGAAGAAAAGGCGATTTGTTATGGAGTGACTGGCGGGGTTGCCAAATATCTATCCCTTTTAGATGATGCTAAACCACTGGATAACAATATAATTGACCTGTTCTTTTCCAAGGCAGGGTATTTATTTGAAGAACCTTCCAACCTGCTGACCCAGGAATTCCGCAATATTTCCACCTATAGTGCCGTTATTGAAGCGGTTGCCTCTGGCAAAACCAAGCAGAGTGAAATCGCAGATGCTACACATTTAGACGTGACAACGGTATCCCATGCACTGCATAATTTACTGGTCACGAATATTATTAAGAAAGAATTAGCCATTACCGAGGAATCTAACAAAAAAAAGACGCGGTATACCCTAGCTGATACCATGTTTAAGTTTTGGTACCGCTTCATTCCTGGAGCTATTGATATTATCTCTATGGGAAAGGGAAAGATTTACTACGATACTGTCGTAAGGCCCAACCTCTCCGATTATATGGGACCTATTTTTGAAACCATGTGTCGTTATTATACCCTCCTGCAAGGTATTGAGGGCCGTTTTAACTGTCTTATTACCAAAGTTGGGAGATGGTGGGGGACAAATCCACAAAAAAAGGAAGAGACAGACATTGATGTAGTAGGATTAGATCCTATAGGTAAGAATGCCGTTTTGGGAGAATGTAAATTCAAAAATGAGATTTTGAATAAAAAGGTTTTTGAAGCCCTAAAAGAAAGGGATGGCTTAATTGATCATCAATACCATACCACCCAATACCTGTTGTTCTCTAAATCCGGCTTTTCTCCTTGGATATTGGAGCATGCATCCCAGGAAAAAATCCTTCCCATTTCTTTAGAGACAATGTATCATCAGTAAAGGCAGAGCGAAAATTCTATGGTATAATACTGAAAAAATTGAATGTAGATTGAAAAAGGATTTTATCCGTGTATAATAGAGGCAAGGGTAGTATTTCCTGCTTTTGCGGTATTTCATAAGGAGCCTCTATGACTGCATCCCGTATTCGACATAATGTGAGCTATTTTCTTCCCACTATCTACACCATCACAGATTGGCTCACCATCCTTTTGGCGGAGTATGCTGCCTACGGGTTACGCAATATCTGTGTGGGCACCAGTCATTTGCATATTGCCTGGATGAATGGCTTCATTGCCTTTCCCTTGCTATTCATCCTGTTTTTTCGCCAGATGAACGTGTACCAGAAGCGAATTGGCTACTGGAAGTTTCTGGAAAAACTCTTTTACGGTTGTACATATGCTATTACAGCTATTGTTTTGTTACTATATGTGAGCCATGTGGCGGAAAGCACCTCCCGCCTTTTTATTGTTTTTTTCTGGTGCTTTTCTTTTTTCTTTATGATGATATCCCGCAATGTGGTGAATGGCATCTTAAATTGGGCCGGCGTAGGGCGCATCCCATTGCTCCTTGTAGGGGCGGGAAAAACGGCCCGGCTCTTGCTCCAGGGCATCCAGGAAGATCCGGGATTGCGGTTTCAACTTGTGGGGTATCTGGATGACGCAGGAATGCAGCAAGAAAATGTAGGCGATCTTCCTTATCTGGGAAATTTCTCCCAGGCTGCCGATGTGATCCGGCATACCAAAGTTCAAGATGTGATTATTGCCGCCCCGGGCCTCACTACAGAAGCCCTAAACCATTTGCTGCATAAAATCCAGCCCTTGGTGCGCAATATTTCCTTTGTCCCCGATCTAATCGGCCTGCCCGTAAATGGCTTGGAAGTAGAAACCCTCTTTAATGAGCGCCTTATGGTGATGACGCTACGCAATAATTTGGCGCGGGCCCACAATCGTTTCTTCAAACGGGTTTTTGATCTGGTACTTACTGTTGTTGGTGTGATTTGTTTATCTCCGATCTTTCTGCTTTTAGCCATCCTTATCAAAGCTGATTCCAATGGCCCCGTCTTTTTTGCCCATACCCGTATTGGCAAGGACGGTAAGTCGTTTCCCTGTCTTAAATTCCGCACCATGTGTGTGGATGCGGATGTGAAACTAAAAGAGTATCTTTCTGCTAACCCTGCAGCCCGGAAAGAATGGGAAGCCGAATTTAAATTAAAAGATGATCCCAGGATCACTCGGGTAGGGCGCGTTTTGCGTCGTACCAGTTTGGACGAACTTCCCCAGTTATTAAATGTGTTGCGGGGAGAAATGAGCCTTGTGGGGCCACGCCCCATTGTGACAGCGGAAATTCCCAAATACGGAGACTATATCCGGGATTTTCAGATGGTGCTTCCCGGTATTACCGGTATGTGGCAGGTCAACGGACGCTCTGATACCACCTATGACGAACGGGTGCTGATGGATTCCTGGTACGTGCGAAATTGGTCCGTATGGCTGGATATTATGCTGTTGTGGAAGACGATTCACGTCGTTACCGGGCGCAAGGGAGCCTATTAATAAGATGAAACTATCAGCAGCGAATCCTACTAAATCGTTCTCTACGATACAAATACTAGTTGCAACCCATAAACCCTATTGGATACCTGCCGATCCCGTCTATATGCCCTTGCAGGTGGGGGCGGCACTGCATGAGCCACTGGGCTATGAGGCCGATAATACAGGGGAGAATATCTCTGCTAAAAATCCCAACTTTTGCGAGCTGACAGGGCTTTATTGGGCATGGAAAAATATGTCATGTGATTATATTGGCCTTTGCCATTATCGTCGATATTTTTCCCGTCCTGTACATACTAAAAATTTAAATAAACTAAAAGCCGCCATTTATACAGGGAGCGATTATAAGAGACTATTGCAGCAGTATGATATAATTTTGCCGGTGAAACGGAATTATTATATTGAAACAGTGCGCAGTCAGTATGAACATGCCCATTTTAAAAGCGATTTAGACGAGACAGAGCGGATTATCGCTGAAAAATATCCGGATTACAGTGCTGCCTTTACCACAGTGATGAATCGAAGGAGTCTGCATCTCTATAATATGTTTGTCATGAGCAAAGCCCAGTTTGATACCTATTGTAAATGGCTGTTTACCATACTCTTTACCTTGGAGCAGCGTATCGATATTTCATCGTATGACACCTATGAAGCCCGGGTATTTGGTTTCTTGTCTGAGCGGCTTTTTAACGTGTGGCTGGAAAAGCAGCAATGCCATACTGTTGAGATACCGGTGGTATCCTTGGAACCTGTGAATTGGGGCAAGAAGATTAAGAAGTTTCTGGAAAGAAAGTTCTTGGGAAGGAAGCAGAAATGAGATGCCAAGAACTTAATCTCAAACCAAACTTAACATTGGCGCTCATTTTATGAAAAATATAAGCATAAATGGAAAGAGATCCCATACCCAATATATTTTAATCGAAAGAGGATTAACAAAAGATGGTATTACGAGAGATTTACCACTACAGGTATTTATTGCACCAGCTGGTGGTCAGAGATATAAAGAAGAAATATCGCCGTTCCGTGCTGGGCGTTTTATGGAGTGTGTTAAACCCATTATTAATGATGAGTATTACAGCCATGGTGTTTTCTACACTTTTCCGATTTTCCATTGCAAATTATCCTCTATATTTACTTGTGGGACAAATTACGTTTACTTTCTTTGCAGAAAGTACTAACTTTGCAATGACGTCCATCTTGGAAAATGGAGCCCTTCTCAAAAAAATTTATATTCCTAAATATCTTTTTCCACTTGCAAGGATAATGTCTGGATGTGTCAATTTACTATTTATTTTACCAGCACTTCTTCTAATCATCCTAGTAACGGGACAGTCTCTGACGATAAATATGTTAAGCTTTATTTTCCCTCTTTTGTTATTCTTTTTTTTCTGTCTAGGTGTTGGACTTTTTCTTTCTACTATTGTTGTATATTTTAGGGATGTTTATCATTTATATAGTGTACTTTTGAGCCTTTTGAGTTATGCTACGCCTATTTTTTATCCTGAAAATATAGTGCCAGCAGAATATCGGTGGGTATTAGATTATAATCCTTTATATTATTATGTCAAAGCGTTTCGTCAAACTCTATATAATGGAGAACTTCCAGAAAGTACTCTGCTTTTAATTTGTTGCGTCTGTGCTGTAGTTTCCATCTGTATCGGTTCTTGGATATTTAAAAGACATGAAAATCGATTTATTCTCTATATATGAGGAATCAGTATGAATGAGAATGCA
Source organism: Acidaminococcus sp. (assembly GCA_019416065.1). GTDB lineage: Bacteria > Bacillota > Negativicutes > Acidaminococcales > Acidaminococcaceae > Acidaminococcus. Next base: position 9,765 of record DXYB01000010.1, read on the forward strand.
ATACAAGTAGATCAAGTTTCCATGCATTTTAATTTAATGATAGAACGAGTTGATTCGGTTAAGGAATATTTGCTGAAACTGATGAAGGGAAAACTGCTTTATAATGATTTTATTGCATTGGATAAGGTCTCTTTTAATGTTAAAAGAGGAGAAATTGTAGGGCTCGTTGGGTTAAATGGCGCTGGTAAATCTACATTGCTTAAAATCATTGCAGGAGTTTTAAAACCGACCAGTGGCAAGGTAATCACAACAGGAACTATTGCACCTCTTATTGAAGTTGGTGCTGGATTTGATCCAGAATTAACAGCACGGGAAAATGTATATCTAAATGGAGCTATCTTAGGATATACAAAAGCATTTATGGATTCTAAATTCAATGAAATTATTAGTTTTGCTGAATTAGAACATTTTGTAGATGTACCTGTTAAAAATTTCTCAAGTGGAATGTATGCTCGTTTAGGATTTTCTATTGCCACTATGGTGCAACCAGAGATCTTGATCGTAGATGAAGTGCTTTCCGTAGGAGATTACCAGTTTCAAGAAAAATGTGAAAGACGTATAAAAAATATGATTAGTAATGGGGTAACTATTATCTTAGTTTCGCATTCCCTAAATATGATTAAACGACTTTGCACTAAAGTAATATGGCTAGAACATGGAAAAATTCAAGATATTGGTACCAGTAAACGGGTTTGTGCAGAATATGAAAAATAGTTCAGGAAAGGATAGCGTCTTGGATAATTTATTAAAACCATTACCTACAATTAAAATTTTTGTTTCTCATCGAACGGATCTGATTAGTGAAACGATTGATAATCCTCTTTATGTCAATGTAAGATGTGGAGCTATTGATGATGCAGAGAATAAGTCTGGATTGATTGGAGATGATACGGGAGATAATATTTCTGAAAAAAAATACCAATATTCTGAGCTATCCGTACAGTATTGGAGTTGGAAGAATGTAAAAGCGGACTACTATGGCTTGTGTCATTATAGACGCTACTTATCGTTTGCCACAAGCGATACTAATATAAATTCTTCTGAATTGAATCAATTTAACCAAATTGTTTGTGATTCGTTAAATCCAAAGTCTGCTAAAAATTTTGGACTGCTAGATAAAGAGCATATGGAAAATCTGATTAGCCAGTATGATTTAATTGTTAATGATTGCTGCGATATCAGAAAGATTAATACACCTGAAGGACGTAAAAGTAATTTATTTGAACATTGGAAAACAGGGGAGGATGTACTGTTTCCTAAGAAAACAATCGAAAATCTGCTATCTTTAGTCCAAACATATTATTCGGAGTATTACCAAGATTTTCTAGAATACCTTCATGGCTGGAAGCATAGGGGCTTTAATTGCTTTGTTATGAAGAAAAGTATTTTTGATCAATTTTGTTCATTCGAATTTGATGTACTATCCAAACTTGAACAGAGCGTAGATATTGAGTATTGTTCGGAAACGATGAGCCGTACTGTAGCATATATGGGAGAAATCATATATGGTGCATTTGTCTATCATTTAATAAAACAAAAAAAATACAGGGTCAAAGAATTAAAGCTTATTCTTTTTAAAGACATCAATCGTCAAATATGTATACAACCAATGTTTAACGAAAAGAATGTTCCTATTGTAATCGAAAGTTCAAAGTATGAAATACCTTACACAGCAGTATTGCTAGAATCTATTTTAGCAAAAACGTCAAAAGCATATAATTACGATATTATAATTTTGCATGAAGATATTCCTGAAGAGTATGAGCACAGGCTTTGCTCGATAGATAGCGATTATAATAACATTTCCATCCGTTTTTTTAAGACACAGTCATTAAAGCAGCAAATTGAATATACTGCAAAAAAGGCAGTTTCTCCATTCTACTATAAACTGTTGAGTCCGTGGGCTTTAACAAAATACAATAAAATAATTTGGTTGTCTAACAATCTGGTTGTTAATACAGATCTTGCAGAATTATATCGAGTGGATCTTTCCCAAAATAGTATCGGAGCAGTAAAAGATATATATTATCAAGCACAGTTGAATTTCCCAATCTCAGGATTATTAAAATACAGCAAAAATATATTGAAATTAAAATATCCGTATAATTACACAAATAAATCTGTTTTAATCATCAATCTGGAAAGGATTAGAAAACAGTATAAGCAAACAAATATAGTAGAAATATGCACCGCTGATTTTAAAAATTTTGACGCAGATGCGGTCAATATAATCTTTGAAGGAGATATTAGATTTCTAGACTTAAGATGGAACTATTATACCGGTGAACAGAATATGATTAAGCACATTCTCTCGTGGGCCCCCAGAACAACTGTGGAGAAATTTCGCAAAATCGATCTATGTGATTTAAGCAATAGTCCCTTTATAATACAGTATATATCTTATCCGCTTTCATGGGATTGCGAAAGCTTAAAATATATGGAATTGTGGTGGCAATATGCTTCGCGAACAGATTTCTATTATCTTTTACTTACTCGTATGTCGAAAGAATATTATAGATCGAATACACAGATTTCTTTTGCAAGGAAAGTAGCAGATAAGCTATTACCCAAAGGAACCACCCGTAGAGAAGCTTTAAAAAAAATCATTCCTCGCAATTCCCCTCAATGGAACTTTCTAAAAAAAATCTATCATTTCTTTGCCTTAGATTAATTTTGGCCTTGTGAAAATACGATGCAAACAGATATAAAAATTTTTGTGTCGCGCCGTTTGGGTGTAGATTCTACGGTTATCCCAAATCCGCTTTACTTTCCAGTGATTTGTGGTGCCGTCCATGAAGTAAAAAAGCGTAAGCCGGGTGTCTTGGGAGACAATACAGGGGAAAACATTTCACTGTATAATAAGAACTTTTGCGAATTTACAGTGCAATATTGGGCTTGGAAAAATATAAAAGCGGATTACTATGGGTTGTGTCACTATCGGCGCTATTTAACATTTACCTCTCGCACTTTTAAGAAAAATAGTGAAATGCATATCATGGAAGGACTTCTGGATAAGAAGCCTTTTACGAAGTATGAATTGGCAAACGCACCTAAAATGCGGTCTGTCATTGAACAAAACGATGTAATTGTGAATGAAGCAGCCAATGTAAGTCAAATTTATACACCCAAGGGATATAAGGACTCAGTGTATGCACATTGGGAAGCCTATGACCAGATTTATCTGGACAAAAGAGTCTTACCCCTGCTTATGGAAACAATTAAAAGGCAGTTTCCACAGTATTATCCTGCCTGTCAGGCGTATATGGGGGACTATTGGCATAGGGGCTTTAATTGCTATGTCATGAAGCAAGAGCTCTTTGATGCTATGTGCACCTTCCAGTTTACGGTACTTTTTGCAATTGAAAAACAATTGAAAGAAAATGGGCTGGCAGATCATTTTGAGCGCACATTGGGATATCTAGGCGAGATTATGTATGGGATGTTTGTTTATTACCTGAAGCAGCAGGGTAAGTACAAAATTCAAGAAGAACAGTTAGTTTATTTTGAACAGACTGTACCTCCAGCTAATCCCTTTCAAAAAGTGTTGGACAAGGTGTTGTTCTTTTTAAAGTTCCATTTTAATGATAGCAGTTTTTTCTTATTGCCAAGAGGTTCAAAAAGAAGACAACTGTTCAAGAATATCTATATGACATTAACTAAGAAGTCGTGAAAAAGAAAGGATGGTTCGTATGAAAGTCGTATTGCTGGCAGGCGGGTTTGGTACCCGTATTAGTGAAGAATCCCGTTTTAAACCAAAACCGATGATCGAAATTGGAGGTATGCCTATTTTGTGGCATATTATGAAGGAATATGCCCATTATGGCTTTAATGAATTTATTGTTTGTGCCGGATATAAACAGCATGTGATCAAAGAATACTTTGCGGATTATTTTTTACATACCTCTGATATTACCTTTGATTTTACAGAAGGTAATAAGATGGTTGTCCATCGCCAGCATGCGGAGCCGTGGAAAGTCACCGTGGTCGATACAGGCCTTACCACTATGACAGGGGGGAGAATCAAACGGATTGCACCCTATGTAGACAATGAAACGTTTATGCTGACGTATGGCGACGGCGTCAGCGATGTACCTATGGATCAGCTGCTGGCATTTCACCAATCTCATGGGAAGATTTGCACAATGACAGCTGTAAAGCCAGAAGGCAGATTTGGTATCTTGGATCTTGAAGGAAACAAAATTGCTTCCTTCCGTGAAAAAAGCAAACAGGATGTAGGATATATTAACGGCGGTTATATGGTGCTGGAGCCTAAGATTTTCGACTATATCACCGGTGATGCAACTACCTTCGAACGGGAACCGCTGGAGACCATTGCGGAAGAAGGACAGCTAATGGCGTTCAAACATAATGGCTTCTGGCAATGTATGGATACGATGCGAGACAGAGAAAAATTGGAAGATTTGTGGGATGCAGGAAATGCTCCATGGAAAGTGTGGAATGACTGATGCCACATTTTGATCCGGAGTTTTATAAAGGAAAAAGAGTTTTTGTAACAGGGCATACTGGGTTTAAAGGCAGCTGGTTATGCCGAATCCTGCTTGGCGCCGGGGCAGAAGTTACCGGATATTCTTTGCAGCCACCTACGCAGCCCAATTTGTTTTCTTTGGCAGGAGTCCAAGCCCATATGCATTCGGTTATTGGAGATATACGGGATAGCAGGCTTCTTACTGCAACCTTTCAAGCCGCGCAGCCGGAAATTGTTTTGCATCTAGCAGCGCAACCGATTGTGCGGGATTCTTATAAAGACCCTGCTTATACCTATGAAACTAATGTGATGGGGACTGTCAATATCTTGGAATGCGTGCGAGCAGCAACGAGTGTAAAAAGCTTTCTTAATGTAACAACGGATAAGGTGTATCATAATAATGAATGGGTGTGGGGCTACCGGGAAAATGAACCGTTGGATGGATTTGATCCCTATTCCAATTCTAAATCCTGCTCAGAACTAGTGACACATTCTTATAAAAATAGCTTTTTTGCAGATGGAAAGATTGCTATTTCAACAGCCCGAGCTGGTAATGTCATCGGGGGCGGAGACTTTGCCAACGACCGGATCATTCCAGATTGCGTGCGAGCTGTAGCGGCAGGAAAACCCATGGGTGTTCGCAATCCCTATTCCACACGGCCTTATCAACATGTGCTGGAGCCGCTTTTTGCTTATCTGCTGATTGCCCAAAAGCAGTATGAAAACGGCAGCTTTGCAGGATGGTACAATGTGGGGCCGGATGAGTGCGATTGCGTAACTACGGGGGAACTGGTAGAATTGTTCCACACGAAATGGGGAAAAGAGTTTCAATGGGAAAACCAGGCGGAAACCAATGCTCCTCATGAGGCCAACTTCCTGAAACTAGACTGTTCCAAGATTAAATCCGTATTTCAATGGCAACCGAGATGGCATATAGAAGAAGCTGTTCAAAAAACCGTGGAATGGACAAAGGTTTGGCTGGCAAAGGGAAATATCGAAAAAGAAATGGATCGTCAGATTTGCATATACCTGGAGGGAGAAGAATGAAACGTGCAATCGTGTCTGGCGCCAATGGATTTGTTGGTTCTGCTGTGGTAAATGAATTGGTACAACATGGCTATCAAGTTGTGGCGTTGGTGCACGCTGGGAAGCGGGATCATATTGAGCAAACGGATGCCGTGCAGGTTGTATCATGGGAGATGGGTAATCCAGCAGCGCTTCTGAAACAGATATCAATCGGAAACTACGATGCCTTTTATCATTTTGCGTGGAATGGCAGTGCTGGTCCTGCAAGAGCTGATACGGCTTTGCAATTACAAAATGCACAGTTGACGGTGGAGTGTTTACAAGTTGCAAAAAAACTTGGATGTAAACGTTTTATTCCTGCTGGAAGCATTATGGAGCATGAAACAATGGCGGCGGCCTATACACAAGGTAATCGACCAGGATTAGGCTATATCTATGGCGGAGGTAAGGTTATTGCGCATATTTTGTGCATGTCTGTAGCTGTAAAGGAAGGAATTGAACTGGTGTGGCCCAAGATTACCAATGCCTATGGCCCAGGGGAAAGAAGCCCTCGTTTGGTGAATTCTACGATCCGTAAATGTATTGCTGGGGAAAGTCCGCAATTTACAGCTGGTACGCAAAATTATGATTTTGTATATATTGATGATATTGCCAGAGCATTCCGTCTGATCGGTGAAAACGGAAAAGCATTCCACCACTATTTGATCGGTAGTGGCAAGGCAAAACCCTTAAAGGAATTCCTTTTGGAAATGCAGCAAGCGATTGCCCCGAATCTTGCGTTTAATTTTGGAGATATCCCTTTTACCGGGATTGATCTTCCATTAGTGCAATTTGATACAACGGATACCGAAAGAGATACGGGCTTTAAAGCGGAGATCTCTTTTGCTGAAGGATGCAGACGGACCATGAAGTGGTGGAAGCAGGAGGAAAAGTAGGATGATCCAAAAGTTTGAATTCCATACAACAGAGATTCCGGGCTTGATAGAAGTGACACCTTTTAATGCAGACGATGTACGTGGTTGCTTTACCAAGGATTATTCGAAAGAAGTTTTTGCGCAAAATGGAATCTCCTATGATCTGGCAGAAGTCTTTTATACGACAAGCTACAAAGGTGTTATTCGGGCATTGCATTTTCAGCGAGTGAAACAGCAGCCTAAGTTGGTTCGTTGTATTGTGGGACATGTGTATGATGTAGTGGTGGATCTACGGAAAGACAGCCCTGCCTTTAAAAAGTGGCTGGGATTTGATCTTGTGGGAGAAAAACACAATGAAATATTGGTTCCCGCAGGCTGTGCCCACGGATATTTAGTACTAGAGCAGTCTATTGTTTCTTACAAATGTTCCGAAAAATTCTACGGTGAATATGATGGGGGTATCCAATGGGATGATCCGGATATTCATGTGAATTGGCCGTTGGAAAAAATTGGGGGCCGAGAAAATCTTATTTTGGCGGATAAAGACAAGAATTTGCCAACGTGGGCAGAATTTGAAAAAGAATATGGGGCTTTTTGATGAATAAAGCGATTATAGTAGGCGCCGGTTTATCCGGCGCCGTTATTGCAAGACACTTAGCGGAACATGGAATACAGGTATCGATCTATGAACGGCGTAACCATATTGCCGGGAATATGTATGATTATCGAGATGAGCATGGATTTTTGGTTCAGAAATACGGTCCCCATACATTTCATACAAAAATAAAAAGATTATACGAGTATATGTGCCAATTTGAGTTGTGGCAAGACTATAAATTAACTTGTGGTGCTGTATGGGAGGGAAAATACACTCCGACTCCATTTAACTTCTCTACGATAGATACATTTTATCCTAAAGAAAAGGCAGAAATTCTGAAAAATCACTTAAAGGTAGCCTTCGCTGGAAAAGATACTGCAACCGTTGTGGAAGTACTGGAGCACGATGACCCTTTGATTCGGGAGTATGCGGAGTTCCTTTTTCAAAATGATTATGCACCTTATACTGCTAAACAATGGGGTGTATCGCCTGAAGAAATTGATCCTAGTGTCTTGAAACGCGTACCGTTGCGATTTTCTTATACGGAAGGGTATTTTGATGATCCGTATCAGGTCATGCCAGTCCATTCTTTTACACACTTTTTTGAAAATCTCTTGCAACATCCTAATATTGACGTTACTTTAAATATGGATGCATTACAGTTCTTGAATATAAATAAGCAAGGGATTTCTTGGAAAGACAATCCGTTTACGGGATTGGTCATATACACCGGCCCGATTGATGCACTGTTTCACTTTGCATATGGGGCATTGCCATATCGTTCCTTGCGGTTTGAATGGAACTACACGCAAAAAAACAGCGTGCAGGAAGCTCCTGTGGTTGCCTATCCCCAGGAAAAAGGCTTTACCAGAATTACAGAATATAAAAAACTTCCTGTGCAGATGCTGCCGGGAAGCAGCTATGCGGTAGAATATCCATTGCCCTATGAGGATGGAAAACGGATGGAACCGTATTATCCTGTCTTGACAGAAAAGAGCCAGAAACAGTATGCCTCGTATAAAAAAATAGCAGATGCTGTTCCAAATCTGATCTGTTGTGGTCGTTTGGGCGATTTTAAATATTACAATATGGACCAGGCCTTAGAAAGAGCGTTGGATATCTGTAGGAATATTTTGCCAGAGTAGATTTTATGTCAGAATTTATATAACTATGCAGTAGGGGGAGCCCATGATTCGATTAGCCAGTAATGACACTTGTACAGGGTGCTGCGCATGCCTAAATGTATGCGCAGCCAATGCGTTGCAGATGAAGCCGGATAAAGATGGCTTTTTTCGACCCGTGATTAATGAAAACCGGTGCGTGCAGTGTCATTGCTGTGAAGAAGTTTGTCCTGTCCTGCATCTTGATGAACAAAAGACTGACTTCAAGGCTACTTTGCTGCCTGAAGCGGAGTGTTTTGCAGCTTGGGCAGAAGATTCTATTCGTGAGAATAGTTCTTCTGGCGGAATCTTTACTGTCTTGGCAGAATGGACACTGAAAAAAGACGGTGTGGTTTATGGCGTTGCCCAACATGGTAAAGAAGCATCTGTGTTTGGCTTTCATCGGGTAGAACAAATAGAGCAGTTACCCGCACTGCGGGGGTCAAAATACGTACAGGCGTATGCTGGAAATGTTTACGAAGCAGTAAAAGAGGACCTGGTAACAAAACGGCAGGTGCTTTTTACAGGAACACCGTGTCAAGTCGCTGCATTACGCAGCTTTTTGCAAAAAGATTATGAGAATTTGTTAACGGTAGATCTTGTCTGTCATGGTGTTCCCTCCCAAAAGATGTTATGCGAATATTTGGAAGAAAATTATGGGGACGCAAAAACTGTTTCTTTCCGTGATAAGCGATTTGGCTGGACTTCTTTGCATCTTTTAGTTGAAAACAATGACGGTAGAAAGCAGACTGTCATGTATGAGCAGTCTGCTTATGAGAAAGCTTTTCATACATACACAGATTTACAGCTGAGTTGCTACCATTGCCCTTTTGCGGGATTAAAAAGAAAAGCAGATTTAACATTGGGAGATTTTTGGGGTATTGATGCTTTTAAGAAAGATTGGAATGATGGGAAAGGAACTAGTTTGGTTCTCCTTCATACGGAACGGGGAAAAGATATATTTCAGCAAATCCTGCCGACATTAAAACGGGTTGAACAATTTCCCCTATTTTATGCTATGGGGAATCGGTTACAGGAAAATATTGAAGTTCCAAGAAGCAGGGAACGCTTTTTTGCGTTATGGGAACACCAAAGTTTCAATGAGTCGGCTGCTATTGCAGCTTCCCAGCATTATGATATTGGGCTGGTGGGAGATTGGGCCGTAGAAAATTATGGCGCTAATATTACGTATTATGCGTTATATAAGGTGTTGCGGGATCAATTGCACTATGATGTATTATTGATTGAAAGACCAAAGTATGCAGTCTGGCCTCCCAAAGAACCGCCAACATTGTTTCGTAGATTGCCTTATCGATCCTATGAATGGGAACCCTATGTACAGACAAAGGCTGAGCTTTTTTCCCTCAATGAAAAATGTGACACCTTCATTTTAGGCTCTGACCAGCTTTGGAACAACTATTTATTACATGTATTTGGAGACTGGGCCGATTTAAGCTGGGTTCATAATAACCATCTGAAAATTTCCTATGCAACTTCTTTCGGCTCTGATAGACTAGATGGATCCTGTCAGAATAAAGAAAAGCTGGGGCATTTTCTAAGCCAATTTGATGCGATTTCGGTACGAGAAAAAAGTGGAGAGCGGCTTTTAAAACAAGAGTTTGGGATTAATGGTACCCAGGTATTGGATCCTGTTTTCTTATGTGATAAAGATAATTACAGAAAGCTGGCGGAAGCAGAGAACCAGCAAATGGTTAATAAAAAGCCATTTATATTTTCGTATACCTTGGATGTGGAAGAAGAAAAGCTCTCCATCTTGAAAAAAGCTTCCAACCAGCATCATTGTCAACTGGTTGTCGCTACTGACGCAGCAAAGGTGAATTTTAAACCGGATCCGAAACAGGGGATTAGCATTACGAATAAACTCTCTATGGAGGAATGGCTGGCCAATATACAATCTTGTGAATCCATGATCACAGATTCTTTTCATGGGATGTGTTTTGCGATTTTGTTTCACAAACCCTTTATTGCGATTGTAAATGAAATGCGTGGGGCAACTAGATTTTATTCGCTACTCTCAACATTGGGAATAGAGGAACGACTGGCAAAGAATACGCAGGAAGCCAATGAAAAACTATCTTTACTTACAGCTCCTATAGATTGGCAACGTGTGGATGCAGTTATAGAGGCGGAAAAGGCCCGGTCACTGCGTTGGCTTAAAAACGCATTACATCTTCCTGTAAAGGACAAATCTTTGAATGCCTATGACTTATTGGCGGCTGATGTACTGCGACAAAGTGAGCATATTGGCTATGTGCAGAACTACTCTTTTATGGATTTGCTTCCTGTGCAGGCATCTTCTGGAAAACGTACCAGATTTGCTTTGGGAGACCAATTTGCAGAGCTGCAAATCTTCAACCAGGATAAAATCGAAAAAGTTTCTAGGTTTGCATTCCAGGAAGAGTTTGTGGAATTAAACGATAAGTATCAGAAACTATCAGAGCGTTTTACGGAGTACTCTGCCCAAACCGAAATGCTGCAAGAACAAAATGGATTGTTAAAAACACAAAATGAACTGTTAGAAAAACAAGTGTTGACAGTTGTACAGGTTAATCACTCATTACTTCACTCTGTGTCTTTTCGTCTGGGACGAATTTTGACCTGGCTTCCCAGGAAGATCAGAACTTTATTCAAATTGCCGACGTAAATTTCTAGATTCATTTGGAGGCTGTCAGGAGAAAAATGCTATGACAGAATTCGATTATTTAATTATTGGCAGTGGGTTATTCGGTGCTGTATTTGCTCATGAAATGACAAAAGCTGGCAAATCTTGCCTTGTTCTGGAACGGCGTCGGCATGTGGGCGGTAATGTATACTGCGAGGAAAAAGAAGGAATCCGGATTCACAAATACGGGGCGCATATTTTCCATACTTCGAACCAAGAGGTCTGGAACTACGTTAATCAATTCGTGGAATTTAATAATTACGTGAATTCCCCTATCGCAAATTATAAAGGGGAACTATATAACCTGCCTTTCAACATGAATACCTTCACTAAGATGTGGGGCGTCGTTACCCCGGCAGAAGCCGCTGCCAAGATTGACCAGCAGCGTCAGAAAGCGGGAATTACAGAACCGAAAAATCTGGAAGAACAAGCCATTTCCCTCATTGGTACTGATATCTATACGAAATTAATCAAAGGCTATACTGAAAAACAATGGGGCCGGAGCTGCACGGAATTGCCTGCCTTTATTATCAAGCGTCTTCCCGTCCGCTATACCTTTGATAATAATTATTTTAACGACCGGTATCAGGGGATTCCTGTCGGTGGCTATAACGTGCTGATTAATGCTCTTCTTAAAGATGTAGAAGTACGAATTGGGGTGGATTTCAATCAAGCCCGCTCTGCCTGTAAAGATGTGGCAAAAAAAATCGTCTATACAGGCCCTATCGATGCTTATTTCGGATATCAGTTAGGCCGTTTGGAATACCGAGGACTCCGCTTTGAAACGGAACGATTGGAAGAAGTTAATCATCAGGGCGTGGCTGTGATGAACTATACCGATCGGGAAACACCTTGTACTCGGAGTATCGAGCATAAGCATTTTGAATTTGGAACCCAGCCGGTTACCTATGTCACAAAAGAGTACCCTATAGATTGGCATTCTGGTGAAGAGGCGTATTACCCGGTGAATGACGATCGAAACCAACAACTGTATCAAGAATATGCTGCTTTAGCCAAACGAGAAGCCAACGTTATTTTTGGCGGACGGTTGGCGGAGTACAAATACTATGATATGGATGATGTGATAGAGAAAGCGTTGGGTGCTGTGGGAGGTATACTGGGATAAAAAAAGCCTTTATAAAATCAGCCTTTTCATTATCGCCGCACGAAAAGGCTGATTTCCGAATTTGTTTTGTAAAACGGGTTCTCGTTCAGTATGATAAGACAGTATTCTACGAATCTTCTATGATATAATACTGGAAAGAAAAACCGGGGAAGCAGAGCGAAAGGAGCTGGGCATGAAAAATAATGCCATCAAAAAGGCGATAGACTACGAAGACCTGTTTCATGGCAATAAAAACCTTTGGTATGCCTATGAGCAAAACGAAAAAGCTATAAGAGACTACAATTCCCTGATGGATACCAGCAGAAGAGAAGGCTTGGAAACAGGTAGGAAAGAAGGAGAAGTTATTGGCGAGCAACGTGGCAGAAACGAAGCCAAGATGGAGATTATCCTCTCATTACTAGAGGACAAAACACCCCTTGCCAAAATCTCCCACTGGACAAAACTGTCGGAACAAGAGTTACGCCAGATTGCCAAGGACCATGGGCTAGAAATTTGATTCTGTGTATTATTTCTTGTAGATTTCCCGCCTGTGGGCGGTTTCAAAAAGGAAAATAATGAGCTGCCTATCATAGATCTCGGCAAAGAGACGATAATCGCCCACACGGTACCGCCAGACACCACTCAGGGTTCCCGTGAGCGCTTTACCATGTAGCCTGGGGTCAGTGGTATCGACCAAATTTTTAATTACCCAATTTTTGATTACGCGGGCAATCTGCTTATCCAGCTTTTTTAATTCCTTAACGGCATGTTCGGAAAATTTAACCTGATACATTAAATGCCTAGCTCCTTCCATACATCGGTATGGTCATAGGTCTTTTCCTGCTGCAGCAGCGTCCGTGCCCTGAGAATGCGAGACTCATCCAGTTTCATATCATCTTCGATTTTATCAAGCACAAGATTGCGGATAAAAGAGGAGAGATTCAGGTTGTTTACCGAAACATAATTTTGGATGAGCTTATTTTCGTCATCGCTGACTCTAAGGGAAATGGTACTCATGATAGCGCCTCCTATTTACGTAGTACAAGTAATACTTTTGAACTTAGTATACTGTGATTGAGGGAGAAAAGCAAGCGCGGTATGTAAACTGTCCCTTTGGTCAAGAACAGGATAAATATTCGGCCCATTATAGTACAGATTAGGTGATATGACGGCACGCCAGATACACAAAAAGACGCCCCTAAAAATAGGGACGTCTACTTTATTTTCCCGGCGGGCTGCAGAGAGCGGCACTCCTGCGGCACATGAAAGGAACTGCTTATTGCTGCTTCCTTCCGGATCTGACAAGGTTCACAGACTCTCATTGCGCAGGACCGAACACTGCAGTCCGCCGGAAAAATAATAAAATAAAAGCCGCTTGGGCGGCTGATTTTTAAATGGCGGAGAGTGAGGGATTCGAACCCTCGATACGGTTTCCCGTATACACGCTTTCCAGGCGTGCTCCTTCAACCACTCGGACAACTCTCCAGGTCTACAGAACTAGACGATATGTACTTGTATGCCGTGCTTTAACAAAACACTGCGTGTATTAGTATAACGAATACACGCGCCTTTGTCAAGAACTTTTCAGTTGAATTTTCCCTTATAAACAAGGTATAATAGCTTGTATACCGCTAGAAAGGATGGGAAAAATGGCTTACGTTGCGTTGTACCGTTCCTGGCGTCCCCAGAGCTTTGAGGATCTGGTGGGGCAGGAACCTGTAAAAAAGGCACTGACCAACGCCCTGGAAACGGGCAGGATTTCCCATGCCTATCTGTTTGCTGGCCCTCGAGGAACGGGGAAAACCAGTACCGCCCGGATTTTGGCCAAAGCCTTAAATTGCAGCAAGGGACCTACGGCCCAACCTTGCAATGCCTGTTCTCACTGCAAGGAGATTACAGAAGGTACCAGTGCGGACGTCATTGAGATTGATGCTGCCAGCAACCGGGGCATTGAAGAGATGAAAAAAATCCGAGAACAGGTATATTTTGCGCCTGTATCCAGCCGGTATAAGGTCTATATCATTGATGAAGTGCACATGGTCACCCCGGATGCCTTTAATGCGATCCTAAAAACGCTGGAGGAGCCGCCGGAGCATGTGGTATTTATTTTGGCTACGACGGAACCACAGAAAATTTTAAACACCATTTTGTCCCGGTGCCAGCGGTATGATTTTCACCGGGTGACGGTGGATGAAATTGCTGCCCATTTGCAAAAGGTCTGTGACGGTAGCGGCATCCAGGCTGAACCGGAAGCGCTGCGACTGATTGCTATCCAGGCAGACGGCGGTATGCGGGATGCTTTAAGTCTCTTAGACCAGTGCAGCGTGATGGAAACGCTGATTACGCCGCAAACAGTCCGACAAGTATTAGGCCTTGTTGGCCGGGAGACACTGCGAACGTTAATCGGTAACCTGGGTAAGAAGGATCTTTCTGCCGCCCTGGAGAACTTAAATGCACTGCTGGAACAAGGTCGTGAAATGGAACAAATCCTGGTGGAGCTGATGGAGTATTTCCGAGCCCTTTTATTATTTTCGGTGGATCAAGACTACCAGGAGATCTATCTTACGGATACGGCGGAGCATTTAGCCGAGCTGGGGAATTTATTTACCCGGCCCCAGATTGTCGCCAACGTGGAACGGATTCACCAGGCGGTACAGGAAAGTAAATATTCCCTGCGTAAAAAAATTGTGGGGGAATTGTGTCTGTTTGATCTTTGCGAAAATAGAGGGGATACAGAAGCCGCATTGCGGGCTCAGGTCGCAGATTTGGTCCAAACGGTGAAGGCCTTGCGCCAGGCTGCACCGGGTATGGTAGCAACACCGGTGCCTGCTAAAGAGTCCGCTGCGCAACTAGTTTCTGATGTAGCACGATCTAATTTGCTTTCACAGGCAGCTCTTGAAGAACCTACCCTAAAAAATGTAGAATTAGCGCGTTCCCAGGCTTCTCCGGAACTGGATACCGCCCAACTGCTTGCGCAGATTGCAGGGACGGAGCCAGCAACGAGAAAAGTGCCTGTTGCCCAAGCGGATGAGGACGTCCAAGCACCAGCCATTACCTCCCCAAAAATGGATGTACCACTTGCAATTCATGGTGAGGGAAAGGTAGAGGGGGAACGCTTGTGGGAGAAGGTGCAGCAGGAACTGGAACAAGAACGGCAACGGACATTTGCGGTCTATGCCAAAATGGCTTATGCTGTGGAATATACTGGTGGGTCTTTGATTCTGGCTACCAGAACGAAAACGTCAAGGGATAAATTTGAACAGATAAGATTTCACCAGACCTTGCTGCAAATTTTACAGCGGCTTACGGGACAGCCTGCAACGCTGGAAGTCTTGTTAGAAAAAGATATCAAAGTGGAAAAATCTGCCGCGCCTAAAGCACTTGTTCCTAGAGAAACGGTTGCGGAAAATCCCGTTCTGGTAGCTCCAGAACTGAAGAAAGTACAGGAAGCCCAAGCTCCTTCCAAAGTTTCTTCTACGCAGGTCCCGGAGACGGTGAAAAAGGCGCAGCAAGTATTTGGCGGCGAAATTTATAAAGAATAAAAGTGAGTGTTTTAAGGAGGAATACCCTATGTTTAAAGGTGGAATGCCCATGAATGGTATGCAGGGAATGCTAAAGAAAGTTCAAAAAATGCAAAAGCAGATGACGGACCTGCAGGAAGAACTGAAAACGCGGGAAGTGGAAGGCACTGCTGGCGGAGAAGCTGTGAAGGTTGTTGTAAACGGAAATAAGAATATTGTTAAAGTCACCCTAGCCCCGGAAGCGGTGGATCCTGACGATGTGGAAATGCTCCAGGATCTTATTGTAACGGCCGTCAATGATGCCATGCAAAAAGTGGACACCATGACAGAACAGGAATTTGGAAAAGTGACCGGCGGCATGAAGCTCCCGGGAATGTTCTAATTAATCGCCATGCAGATGGTCAAACCCTTGGGAAATCTGTACCAGCAGCTACGACGGCTGCCTGGAATTGGTTCTAAAACTGCCTTGCGCCTGGCCTACCATGTGCTGGATATGGACCGACAAGATGTGGAAACACTCACCAAGGCGCTTTTGGATGTAAAAAGTCAGGTGCATTTGTGCAAGGTCTGTTTTTCCCTCTGTGAAGGGGATGTTTGTGAAATCTGTGCCGATCCCAAACGGGACGCCCATATGATCTGCGTAGTGGAGCAGCCACAGGATGTGGCTGCCATGGAGCGCACCAAGGGGTATAACGGGTTGTATCACGTGCTTCATGGAGCGCTGTCCCCATTAGACGGGATTGGACCGGATCGGCTAAAAATCCGGGAACTTTTGCTCCGTCTCCAAAAAGGAGATGTGCAGGAAGTGATCCTGGCCAACAATTCCAATGTGGAAGGAGAAGCGACTGCCAATTACCTGGCGGGGCTTATTCGACCTACGGGGGTCAAAGTCAGCCGCATCGCGCATGGTTTGCCTGTGGGCGGGGATCTGGAGTATGCGGATGAACTGACGCTATATAAGGCACTGGAAAACAGAAGGCAGCTGTGAAGGAGAAAAAACAGGTATGGAAGTTTGGTTAGCAGGCGGAGCAGCGCTCCTCGTATTATTTTTCGTTATTAATTTCTTTTCCCTATCCCTGAAACTTTTGTGGAACGGGATCTGCGGTATGATCCTGTTGTGGATCTTTAATATGCTGGGCAGCGTCTTTGGGGTCACCGTGCATATTAATTTTGTTTCCAGTCTGGTGGCCGGCTTTTTTGGTATTCCCGGCGTGATTATTATGCTGTTATACCAGATGCTGGTGCAGGTATGAGACACTGGGAAAAAAGTAATAAAGAATCTATCCGGGTGCTGTGCTATCTGATGATCGGTGGCACAGCGGCTCTTTTTGAATGGGCCTTGGTCTATGTTTTTGTCCTGATCCTGGGCTGGAATTATCTTTTTTCCACGGCTTTGGCGTATTTTTGTTCCACTGTATGTCACTATATAGCCACCAATATCTGGGTGTTTACCAGCGGGGTGCGGTATAGCAAGAAAAAAGAGTTTTCTTTGGTGCTCTTTGTTTCTACCTTAGGACTTTTGTGGAATATGTTACTGATGCGGATTTTTGTGGGGAGTCTGGGCCTGCCCGTTATGGGCTCCAAGATTGCCGCTTCGGCGCTAGTGACGGTATGGAATTATTTCTCTAGAAAAAAATGGATTTATTAAGGGAGTTTTCTTGATGCTGCGGCGTAGAGTAGACATTAAATCTTTCCAAAAGGTGCTTTTGGTCCATAACCATAATGCTGGCAAGCAGAGCTTTTTCAGTGGGATCCATAAAAATGTGGATACCATTGCCAAACGGCTGTTGCAAACCTACGGATCGGAACGGTTCCAGTATGTGGAAGTGGGAACTTTTGCTGCTGCCCAGGCAGCCGGCAGAAGAATCTGCGAGGAAAAGGTGGACTGGGTCATTGTGGCCGGCGGGGATGGAACGCTGCGGGCTCTGGTTGAAGTGTGCGTAGAGCAGGATTACTGGCCGTATGTCAGTGTGTATCCTGCAGGCACGGTGAACCTAGTAGCCAAGGAATTGATGCTGCGTACGGATGTGGACAATTGGATGTTTCAGGTTTCCAAAGGGGTTACGTTGCCGGTATGTCTGGGCAAGGCCAATGACCGGATTTTTTTGACGGTGGTTGGCATCGGGGTGGATTCCATGGTCGTAAAGCAAGTGACACCCCAGGAAAAGAAGTATTTGTCCACACTGGCGTATGTGCGGCAAAGCGGCAAAGTGGTAGGGCAGGAAATGCTGCTGCACAACTGGAAGTACAAATTCCAAGTGATGATTGATAACGAAGGGGTTTGGAGAGATGCCAGCAGCGTCATTGTCACCAAGAGCCGTTATTATGCGGGACGTTTTTCTTTGGTTAATGGCAGTTCTATCTCTAATCCTGCCTTGCATGTATGCCTTTTTACCAAGGACAAATGCGTGGATTTTCTCCGTTATACAGCTCTTATTGCGGCCGATATGCTGAGCCTTGATAAAAGCGTGGAAATCTATCCGGCCAAACAAGTGGAAATCCGCTGTAATGTAAAAAAATTTGCCGCGGAATTGGACGGGGACGCTGTGGTGGAATCACCGCTGTCCATTTCCCTTTTGCCCAGGCCACTTCTGTTTATTTCTTAAGAGGGTACCGTGAACAGCAAAACCATATTTCGACTTGCACTTGCGATCTGCCTCCTGGGGGAAGCCCTGGTGAAGTGGAATTTTCTGAAAGAGATTATGCCTTTCCCAGTAGCAGAATTTGGCTATCATACAGCCAATGCTTTTTTGCGGGATGTTCTTTTGCTTTTGGCGGTCCGTTTTCTGTATTTCCGCAGAGGCCGCATCAAGGATCGGGTGCAGCGGTATTTTCCTGTGGTGATCGTGGGGGGCCTTTATCTCCTGGATGCGGCGTTTATGGTCAGCTACGTGGAACTGGACGGGGGATTTATGACCGTCCTTTCTGTGTTTACCGGTCTTTTTAATAATATTGTACTGGTACTGCTTATGGCTATGCTGTACCACCACTGGCCAAACCGCTGGATGAAGGGGCTGTATTTCTTAGTGTATTACCTCTCCTGTATTTTGATCGTGGGAGATGGCATATATTTCTGGAACACCTCCATGCACGTGGAAAGCGTGCTGTTTGAAAATCTGAATTTGTATGCCGTTAAAGGGATCTTTGAGACCACAAATACTTGGCAGCTTTCCGCTGTGGTTGCCGTATTGCTTATCTTTATCCCTCTGTTTCATCTGGATAAACCCCATAAAAAGAAACCCAATTTGCCGTGGTCCCTTGTGTGGCTGACAATTTTTGCCATGGCACTCAATTGCAGCTATTATCTCTTGGGGGAAGGCACGTACCGGCTGCTGGATCAGGTGCCAGGATTGGGGCTAGAGGTAGACCTGGAAAAGAATCGCCTTCCTATGCGCAGCAGCGTAGCCTATCCCATCAGCGTGAACTTTGTGCAAAAAGCCCTGTTCAAAACAGATAAGGTGGTTCATGATCCCACCCAATACAAGGAACGGGTTTTGACTGATAAAGATAAGGCCGCTCTTACCCAGCTGGGGATCCTGCCTAAAAAGGCTGCAGCGCCTTTGCGGGCACCGGCGTATGACCGGGTGGTCCTGTTGATACTGGAGAGCGTGCACCGGGATTATCTGCACCACTACAATAAAAATATTCCAGAAGATGCCACCCCTTATCTGGATTCCCTTATTGCCAACTATCCCCATGTAGATCATTATTATTCTTCTGCGGTGCCTACCACCCAGGGGCTGAATGCTACCTTTCGCTCCCAGCTGATCTATGATAAAGACTTGCCTGGGGAAAAGCAGCCGTCCTTATTCCGGGTGCTGCAGAAGGCCGGGTATGATGGGTATTTCTTCAGTGCTTCCAGCCGGTATTACAATAACGAGTACCGGGAGTATCCGGCTCAGTTTGGCATGCACCATTATCTGGCTAAGGAAGACCTAAGCAAACAGGGGTATACCGGTGCCAGCGGCTGGGGATTTCATAATGACGTGCTCTATGATGCCACATTAAAAATGCTGGAAACCCATAAAAAGGAAAAACTGCTTATGGCCTGCAAAACCTTGGATATGCACCAGCCCTATCCGTACTATGGTTTTACCTATGCGCAGATGCCAAAAGATGTGCGGGATTCTGGCGTAGCGACAATTTGTGGCATGTACTGGGTGGATAAAACGCTACAAAAATTCTTCCAGGAGGCTGAAAAAAATGGACTCATGGATGACCGTACGTTATTTATCATCACCAGTGATCATAATCCCCATTCGGGCGGAGAGTATAAAAAGCTGGTAGAAAAAAATGAGGATAAACAAAGTATTGCGCCCATTCCCCTGATTTTTGTCAGCAAAAACTTGCAACCCCTGCAGGGGCTTTCCCAGGAACAGTACGCCAGCCAGGAGGACTTGGCACCTACCTTGTTGTCCCTATTGGGACAGCCTGTGCCGGAGATGTTCCTGGGACGGGATTTGCTGGTCAAAACACCCCATTCCTATGCGCTGGGGTATTTTGGCGGCAAGGCCTATTATTATGCGGCGGATCAAAGTTTTGTGGCGACACTTAGCGAT
Organism: Acidaminococcus sp.; assembly: GCA_019416065.1. Lineage (GTDB taxonomy): Bacteria > Bacillota > Negativicutes > Acidaminococcales > Acidaminococcaceae > Acidaminococcus. Next base: position 29,817 of record DXYB01000010.1, read on the forward strand.
CCTACACCGGATACAGAAGCAAAGGACGCCTTGGCCAACTATATAATGCACGGTTATATTGACCGGCATATCACCTTTGGTGGGCACTAACAATAAAGGAGTTGATTGGTTGCTTGTTACTACGTTTCGCTCCCGGCTGCGGCAGATTTTGGGCGTAATGGTGCCCATTCTGATCACCCAGCTTTCTCTTGCGGCCATGAGCTTATTTGATACGGTAATGAGCGGGCACGCCGGTACCGTGCAACTGGCCGGAGTGGCTATCGGGAGCAATATCTGGATGCCGGTTTTTACAGGCTTAAATGGCATTTTACAGGCGCTTACCCCGATTGTGGCCAATTACCGTGGCGCTAAGGAAAATGAAAATATTTCCGGCGCCGTTGTCAGTGGACTTCTTCTGGCAGTTTGTCTGGCACTTCTCGTTATCGTCACGGGAAACTGGGCGCTGCCCCAAATTCTTACCCGGATGTCTCTGGAATCCGGCGTAGAAAACGTTGCGACCCGTTATTTGGGCTTTGTGGCTTGTGGCATCTTACCACTTTTTTGCTGCAGCATCCTTCGCTGCTTTATTGACAGCCTAAGTTACACACAGGTGACCATGCGGCTATTTCTTTTGACGATGCCCGTGAACGCCTGCCTGAATTATATCTTTATTTTTGGAAAACTGGGAGCACCTGCCATGGGCGGCCCAGGAGCCGGGCTAGGGACCGCAATTACCTATTGGCTGCTGCTTGCAGCCTTTGTGCTGGTTATTTGCCGGCTGCGGGTATTTCGGGAATATCAGGTCTTTAACCGGGAAAAATTTGCCTGGTGCCATATTCGTGAACATTTGCGAATCGGGATTCCCATGGGGGTGGCGATCTTTATGGAGACCTCTTTTTTTGGAGTGGAATGTTTGTTGGTCGCTCGTTTTGGGACGATTACCGTGGCGGCAAACCAGGCAGCCATGAGCTTTACCAATCTTTTATACATGGTTCCCCTTAGCTTTTCCTTGTCTTTGACTATTCTGGTAGGGGCGTTTGTAGGCGCAAAAGATTTTAAACAGGCAAAAGCCTATTCCAACACTGGCCGCCTTGCGAATTTTATGGTAGGAAGCTGTTTTGCTTTGGCACTGTTTTTAGGGCGTCCGCTCATTGCCCGGTTATACACCAGTGATCCCCAGCTAATTCAGCCCATTATGCATTTTCTGACGTTTGCTGTAGGGTTTCAGCTGTGTGATAGCATTGCGGCTCCCGTTCAGGGAATCCTGCGGGGATATAAGGATGTAAAGGCCACGTTTTATACGGCACTGGCTGCCTACTGGGGGATTGCCACGCCTTTTGGGCTTTTCTTGGACTATGTATGCCACCAGGAAGCTGGTGGGTATTGGGTTGGCCTGATTACCGGGATCTTTTTTTCTGCGGCTTTTCTCGGTTTACGCTTGCGGCACGTAGAAAAAGGCGTATGGAAAGCAGCGCATAGCACATAAAAAATCTGCCACGCTATAAGATATGTGGCAGATTTTTTATGTGCTATTTTCTTTTTATTATCTGGCAGCAGTACCCGGGACAGGGGATGCGTTATGCTTCAGAACTCCCACTTGGCCATGGCTGAAAGAAGACTTGGAAGTCAGACGGGAGCAAGCTGCCTGCTGCAGCTTTTTCGGCCAGTTTACCCAGAGCATACCGATAAGAATGTAGGAAGCTCCTAAGAGTCCTGCAGGAGTCAATGTTTCATGAAATACCAGTGTTCCTAACACGGCACCGAATAGAGGTGTCAGTGCACAGTACAAACCTGCTTCCTCAGAGGAGATATACCGCTGTGCTACAGGTTGTAGCGCAAATCCAAAGCAGCTGCAAACAAGAATCTGGAATAATAGACTGAGATTGGTGAGCGCATGGGTAGGAAACGTGATTCCTCCTTGGATCCCTGCTGCAGCAAAACTCAGTATACCCACCATACCCATTTGCAGGATTCCTAGAGAAAGACCATCCGTATTTTTTGTAAAAGCACCCGTAGCGATGATGTATAGGGTGTAGAAAACTGCTGTTAAAAGGGCCCAGCCTTCTCCCCCTTGCAATGTAAATCCATTGGGTCCACAAGTAAGGCCTGCTACTCCTACGAGTACAAAACCACAGCCAATGAGAATTTTGTTGGCAGGGAGTCTCCGATAGTAAATGGCCAGAAATAAGGGAACTAGTGCCACGGCCAAGTTTTCCAGAAAGGCCACAGTATGTACGGCGGCTGTTTTAAGGCTGAACATTTCAAAGGTCATAACACAGAACAGGCTGCCGCCTAACAGCGCTCCCTTTTTCCATAGACTGGGGTCTATTTTTAGTGCGCTGCCAATGTGCTTCCGGCAGAGTAAGGCCAGGATACAAAAAGCTAGCAGAAAACGCCAACCCAGCGCCTGGAATGGGGTCAGTTCCTCCATAATAAACTTGGAAAAAACAAAGGCGCTGCTTCTAGCCAGAATTAAAGTAGCTAGTAAAATCTTTGCTCCCGTTATCGTCATGATGCCATTCCTCCTTTTTATCATTAACATCCTTGTGTAAGTTCTTTTTTCTTTCTGAGGTAAGCATAGCAGAAAAAAAGCCTTGCAGGAAGCGCAAGAAATACACTATACTATTGTAAAAAGCACATAACAAGGAGGCCCCATGGAAACCGAAAAATACCGGGCATTGCTGAAAGCAGCAGAGCGAGGGAGCATTACGGCAGCAGCCTATGAACTTGGCTACTCTCCTTCCGGGCTAACTCGCAGCCTGGACAGCTTAGAAAAAGATCTGGGGATTTCCCTGCTCAGCCGTACGCCCCAGGGTGTAAGCCTAACCTCGGAAGGGGAACGACTTTTACCGGGGATCCGGGAAATGCTCTATGGAGAGCAGCGGATTATGGAGGAAGCAGCAAGCCTTCAAGGACTTACAGAAGGAGAACTGGTGATTGGCAGTTATTATAGTATTGCGTCTTTATGGCTGCCGGATATTCTAAAACGGTTTCAGGAAAAATACCCCGGTATCCGCTTCCATGTAGAGCAAGCAGGCAATAAAACGTTACAACAGGGGTTGTTGCAGCGAAGGCTTCACTGTTGTCTTTTGGACAAGCCAGAAAACTATCCGGGAGACTGGATTCATCTGTACTGGGATCAGCTGATGGTATGGCTGCCCAAGGGGCACCCTTTGGCAAAAGAAAAAACCATCCAGCCGGAAATGCTGGATGGAGTTCCTTTTATCAATCCGCTGCCACAGGAAAATAACGATGGGGAGCGGTATTTTGCCAAAATGCACGTGCATCCGGATGTACGCTTTACCAGTACGGATATGTATACCTGTTGGAAAATGGTAGAAGCAGGGCTAGGGATTTGTATTGACGATGGGCTGTCTGTCGGACGGTGGCCGGGGGATGTGGAAATCCGGCCGTTATCCCGCCACAACCAGCTGGATATTGGAATTGCACTGCCGTCCATCAAAGGCGCTGCGCCAGCCTTGCGGAAATTTATCCAAGCGGTGCAATCCTATGTAAAAAAACGTTATCCCGCAAAATGAAAGACTACGCCAACAACGGCGGCAATAGCCAGATAGCCTACGGGATGAATCTTTTTGAACCGGCCGTAGTTGGTAAAAAATAAAAGAATTACGGCCAAGATCATGGCTTTGGGATAAATCCCTTGAAGAATGTTGCCGGATGCAATGGCCTTGCTGTCAAACAGGGTGACTTTGGCTACCAGAAAGCAGGCGGCTGCAATAAGCCCTGCAGAAGCAGCTCGCAGACCGTACATAATGTCCTTGACAATTTTGCTGTCACCGAATTTCTTTAGAAATTGGGATATAATGAGTATAACGATGATGGAGGGGGTAATAAGCCCTAACGTAGCAATGATACCGCCGGCGATGCCTGCGATATGATATCCTACATAGGTTGCGGTATTAACACCAATGGGGCCCGGGGTGGATTCTGATACGGCGATCATATTCAGCAGATCCGTCTGGGTAAACCAACCGGTAGCATCCGCCAGCTTGGACAAAAACGGAATGGTAGCCATACCGCCGCCGATTGCAAAGAAACCGATTTTTGCAAATTCCCAAAATAGCTGTAATAAAAGCGGCATTAGGCTTCTCCTTTCTGTCTTTTGGCCAGATACCCAACAGCTCCGGCAGCCACAACCAAATAGGCCGGATTGATATCTGTACAGATGTTAATGAGCATAACGGCAAGAAAAATCAAGGTAGTGAGCGTATCAATGACGGCCCCTTTCGCCAGTTTCTTGATGGCATTGAAAATGAGGATGACCACCGCTACCCGAATACCTGCAAAGGCATCTTTTACGGCCTGGATACTAGCAAAATTGCTCAAGAACGCGGCCAAAAAGATAATGATCACAAGGGAAGGAAAGACTACGCCTAGCGTAGCCACAATACCACCTATATTACCGTAGCGTTTCTGCCCAATGAAGGTGGCTGTGTTGACTGCGATAATGCCTGGCGTACACTGTCCAATCGCATAATAGTCCGTTAATTCATCATTGGTGGCCCAGTGATGCTTATCTACGATTTCTGCTTGTAAAATGGGCAGCATGGCCATGCCACCACCGAAAGTTACCGCGCCCATTTTTGCAAATGTCCAAAAAAGCTGCCATAGTTCGTGCATACGAAATCCCCCTTTTCCGGGTAAGTGTACCACGCGGTCCACCAACTGTAAATAGGAGAAAAAGACATATGGAAAACTTTCCTGTATATGGTATAATATTTTGGTTATCAAAGGTGTCAAGAAGTACTGCGCAATCTGTGGGAATGAGGAGGGCTGAGGATTGATCAATCTGGGACTATTGGCTCTTTCCTGTGTCTTAACGATCGTGGTCTTTTATGATGCTCATAAAGTAGGGATGCGGCATAGTAACCTGTGGGTCCTTGGAACGTTCCTATTGCCCCCCCTTGTTTTCCCATTGTATGTAATCCGGCGGAGCCAGGTCCGGCACCAGGGAAAACTGTCAGAGCGGCAAAAACGGGAAGCAAAAGTGCGGGAAGCTTCCCGGAAACGTCGGGAAATGGCGGAAGAAGCCAAACGGAAGTGGGAAGCAGACCGTTTTCGGGCCAAACTGGAGAATCCCCTTAGGTTTGCAGCCGATGAGAAGAAAAAATACAATGAACAGCATGAAATGCGGCTTATTTTGGATGAACGCATGAAACAACAGCAGAAGCTCCGTGAAAAACGGATGAAACTGCGAGAGTAAGACCTGATACGCAAGAAAGGTGTGGAGCTGGAGTGGAAAAATTGGTGGTTAAAGGTGGTTGCCGCCTGAAGGGAACAGCCCGTGTCAGCGGTGCTAAAAATGCGGTGCTGCCCATTATCGCAGCCTCTGTTTTGGGGATGGAACAAAGCACCATCTTAGAAGTCCCGGAACTGGAAGATGTACGTACCATCTGCAAAGTCTTGGAGTGCTTGGGCCTTAACGTGGATATGTCCGTGCCGCACAGGCTGAAAATTGATAGCCGGAAGATTACCAGTTGGGAAGCTCCTTATGAATTGGTTAGTACCATGCGGGCTTCTTTTCTGGTGATGGGGTCCTTACTGGCACGGGAGGGGAGAGCAAAAATTTCCCAACCTGGAGGATGTGCTATTGGTACCCGTCCTATTGATATTCACTTAAAAGGGTTTGAGGCCCTAGGGGCAGAAATCCGGCAAGGACATGGGTATATTGAAGCGTCGGCGCCCCATGGTCTTGTGGGAACCACGATTTACCTGGATTTTCCCAGTGTGGGAGCCACGGAAAATTTGATTATGGCTGCCTCCATGGCAAAAGGGACGACCATTATAGAAAATGCGGCCCAGGAGCCAGAAATTGTGGACTTGGCTAACTATGTCAACGTAATGGGCGGCAAAGTGCGGGGCGCTGGCACTACCTCCATTCGCATTGATGGCGTGGAGGAAATGAAGGGCGGGGAACATACTGTGATTCCTGACCGCATTGAGGCTGGTACGTATATGGTGGCAGGTGCCATGACCCACGGGGATATTGTGGTGGATAACGTATTATGCGAACATATGAAGCCACTTATTGCCAAACTGCGGGAAGCGGGCGCTGTCGTGGAAGAAAATATTAATTCTGTCCATGTGGTAGGGCCGGAGCAACTGAAAGCCATTACGGTAAAAACGTTGCCCTATCCGGGATTTCCCACGGATATGCAGGCGCAGGTCATGGCGATGATGTGTATTGCGAAAGGCCAAAGTTCTGTACTGGAGACCGTTTTTGAAAATCGCTTTATGCATGTGGATGAACTGCTGCGTATGGGTGCGGATATTCGTACCAATGGCGGGCGCGCTGCTATCGTAGAAGGCGTGGATAAATTGTACGGATGCCAAGTGCGGGCTACGGACTTGCGGGCCGGCGCTGCCATGGTGCTGGCCGGATTGGTTGCAGATGGTACGACCTATATTACAGATATTCATCACATTGACCGGGGCTACGAAAATCTGGTGGAAAAATTTACTGCCCTGGGTGCAACCATTCAACGGATTACAGAATAAGGATGTACCGCGATGAAGCAGATGGAAAAAAGTTTTATTTCCCGTCTTTTTTCGCCGGTTGATGTGGGAATTGATCTAGGAACGTCTTCGCTGCGTATTTTTTTAAAAAATCGAGGTATTGTGCTGCGGGAACCTTCTGTTGCTGCGGTGGATCGCAGTACGGGCAAAGTAGGGGCTATCGGATCCCGCGCCTTAGCACTTGCGGGAAAAACAGGCTGGGATGTGGTATGGCCGTTACGGCATGGTGTCATTGCTGAATTTGACGAGGCCCAGGGCCTTTTGGAAGCGGCCCTTAGCCGGGTGGTAGGGCGCAATTTATTTTTCAAACCCCGTGTGATGTTGTGTGTCCCTACGGGTGTGACCGGCGTAGAACGGCGCGCAGTAACAGAAGCTGCGCTAATGGCTGGCGCCGCAAAAACTTATTTAGCGGAAGAACCTGTCGCCGCGGCATTGGGGGCGGGTATCCATATTACAGAACCTCGGGGACATTTAGTGGTGAATATCGGCAGCGGCACCACCAGTGCAGCAGTGCTCAGCCTGGGAAAAATTATCTGTGCCGCTTCGTTGCGCCAGGGCGGCGGGGCTTTTAATGAAAGGATCGTCCGGCATCTCCAGCGTACACTGAATTTTGGCATTACCTTTGCTCAGGCAGAAAATTTGAAACAGACGTTGGGTACGCTCAATCCTTTGGGCCAACGGGGCAGCCAGATCGTCCAGGGAAAGGATGCCATTACGGGGCTCCCCACTAGTTTGCGGCTTACGGGGCAGGATCTTGCGAAAGCTTTGGGGGAGCCATTGCAAGATCTGGTGGTTTGTCTCCGTTCCCTTTTGGAAAAAACACCGCCAGAACTTTGCGCTGATATTTTGGAAGAAGGCATTGTGCTTACAGGCGGTGGCGCTCTTTTAAACGGACTGGCGGACGCCTTGGCTAAACAATTGCGCATGCGTACCGTTGTGGCCTCGCAACCAGAGGATTGTGTGGCTATGGGTGCTGGCATGGCGTTGGAGGATGCAGAGCTTTTGGAAATCATGACAGATAAAAAAGGATAAGGAGAGCAATGCAGGGAATTCAAAAATGGACGGCCCGCCTGATATTGGCGGGTTTCTTATTTCAAGGAACACTTGGCGCAGCGGAAGCAGCAACGGTTGCTTCTTTGCGAGGGGGTGTCACGGCTGAACGCGCACGGATCGTGCTGAATCTGGACAGTCATGCGAGCTACACATCCCGCACGTCAGGACGCTGGTTATATATTGATTTGGACGGGAAGGCAGAACGTACCCAGAGTGTGCGTGTAAAAGACCCTCGGATTCAAAAAGCTGTGCTGCTTCCCAAAGGCAATAAAAGTCAGCTGGGGATCCTTTTTCGTGATGCAGTCCCAGCGTATAAAGTTTTTGCTTTAAAAAATCCCAACCGGTTGGTAGTAGATTTTCCTAGAAAGGAAAAAGGGACAGCCTCTTCGGCTCCACTAGCGGGTACTTCCCAATGGGTGGGAAAAGGACTGCGCTACCGGCAGAGTACGGTGAACTTAGGAGCCGGCAATGTGAAAACCTATGTACTCACGTTGTCTCCCCAGAGCGATTTCAAACTGGATTTTATACCGGGGTATGGCAATACGATCCAGAAGGGAACACTGACGGGGATTTCCCGTCGCAGTGGTGCCGTGGCGCTGGTCAACGCCTCGTATTTTGACAGCGATATTTGGGTGGTGGGCAATTTAAAAATCCAGAATAAATGGCTGGGGATGGAGAGCACGCCACGGACGGGACTTGTTCTGCCTGCAACGGGTACGCCTTCTATTGAACCGGGTTTACATTACCAGGGTACGGTGACCCGTTCAGATGGAAAAACCTATACTATTGGCGGGATCAACCGGATGCGGCTAGCGAACGAAATGGTCTTGTATAATGATGGCTATGATGCAACGACTGATACCAATGGGTATGGTACCGAAGTGCAATTGGTGGGTGACCAGGTTCGTAGTAAGAGCCAAAAAGGAAATATGGCTCTTTACAAGGGGACCACGGTGCTTTCGGGTAATGGCACTGCTGCATCTTTCTTAAATACTGTGAAAAAAGGTGATAGTTTGACGCTATCCCAGACTCTGGGTAATGCAGTGGCCGATGCAGCGCCTTCTGTTGCCAGTGCCGGCCCCTTGCTGGTATATAATGGGCAGGTCAAAGTCACTGGCAGTGAAGAAAAGATTGCGCCGGATATTGCACAGGGACGGGCCCCCCGTACCGGTGTGGGCATTAAGAAAGATGGCACGGTGCTGCTGGTAGTGGCAGATGGACGTTCTAAGACAAGTGCCGGCTTTAGCCTCAATGAATTTGCCAACTACTTTGTCAAGCTGGGAGCTGATAGAGCCATGAATTTTGATGGTGGGGGCTCCAGTGAAATGGTGCTGCGCGGCCGGGTTATGAATCGTCCCAGTGATGGAAAAGAGCGCGCTGTCAGGGTAGCACTGGGCTTATTTCGGAAGTGATGGTTGCGCTTTTGCTTAGTTATAGATATAATTTCATATAAGAAGTTGATAAAAGAGGTGCTGATTATGCTGAAACATGCATTTCATTACAAGAAAATATGGGCGGTGGCTGTGCTCCTGGTGCTTCTAGCTATAGGATTGGCCCAGGCAGCCGGCGGAAAAGAGCAGCGGAGTAGCATTGCCGGGCAGGTAGTCAGTACTGTTTCCGTTGGTACAAAGGTAAACGAAGGCGCTGTCCTTGTCACGGTTAAGACCCTTGTAGGATCTGCTCCAGCGGCGCGGGCTAACTGCGACGGGACTGTGGTAAGTGTCAGTGTGCAGCCTGGGCAGCAGGTTGCTGCAAACCAGGTGGTAGCAGAAATTGCACCGTAACCTTGAACAAAAAAAGAGGTGCTGCGTTGCAGCACCTCTTTTTCAGGAGGAACTATGAAGTCTTTGCAGGCAAAACGCATTCTGGCGCTACTTCTTATCGGGATGCTGACCTTTCTTTCCACGGCTTTTGCTGAAATTCCCACCATCGCGGTAGAAGAACTAAAGCCAGGTATGAAAGGGTATGGCAAAACCGTCATTGAGGGGGCGGATATTCGCACGTTTGATGTGGAAGTCCTAGGTGTTACTGGAACCGAGACCGGTGGCTACAATATTTTGATCAAGGCCTCCGGGCCTCTTTTGGAAGAAAGCGGTGGCATTGCCCAAGGGATGAGCGGCAGCCCGGTATATATTGACGGACGTTTGGCCGGTGCCGTAGCGTATGGACAGGCATTTTCTGATCCCAATTATTGCTTTTTGACACCGATCAATGAAATGTTACGGCTCTTTGATGAAACCGATCCCCGGCCTTCCGTATTTTTACCTAAAAGCACGCCGCTGATGGTCAGTGGCTTTACCGAAGCGGGGGTGGAACATTTAAACGAAGGACTCAAATCGTTTGGCCTTGTCAGTTATGCTGTGCCCGCTGGTAATGCAGCATTAGATCAGGTGAAGCTGGAACCAGGCAGCAGTGTGGGCGTTTCTCTGGTACGAGGGGATATGGTCATTGGTGCGATTGGGACCGTCACCTGGACGGATGAGAAAGGGCGTGTACTGGCCTTCGGGCATCCCTTTTTGCAACACGGGGATTCCAATTATTTTATGACCAATGCCTGGATCTTTGCATCCGTACCCAATATCCAAAGCGCCTTTAAAGTGGGAACGCTAGGTAAAACCCTAGGGAGAATTAGCCAAGACCGGCTCAGCGGGATAGCGGGTAAAGAAGGGGAAAATGCCCCGATTATTCCTATGTATGTTTCTGTAACGGATAAGGACCGGGGACTGCATAAGAGCAGCAATGTGCAGCTTATCACGGATGAGGACCTGGTACCCACCTTGGTAGATGGTGTAACCTACAACACGGTAAGTATGGCTAAGGATAAAAAAGGCGGGGGCACGAGTAAAATCCGTTTTACCATTACCGCCCAGGGCAATGAAGAAGGTCCGATCACGTTACGCAGGGAAAATATGTTTTACAGCGCCACGGATATCGGCAAGCTGACAGATTCCGAACTCAACATTGCCACGGATATGTTGATGAATAACCGGTTTGATAAGGTGACCATACAGGACATCAATGTGGATGTAGAAACTACCGCTTCCTGCGAGGTGGCGGAAATGACCAGTGCTTCTGCTCCTGATACCGTGGAACAAGGAGGCGCCTTGCCGATTACCCTTACCTTTAAACCCTACCGTGCTCCCGAAATTACCCGGGTAGTGAAATTCCGGGTACCGGATAGCCAGGCGCCCGGTCCTATGAATTTGATTGTGCGCAGTGGGAATGCGACCAGCTGGCTGAACAAAGCCATGGGGCAGCAGAATAAACTAAGTGGGGACGAAAACGCAGTGGCGACGGATGATGCAACGACCAACCAGCCTACCACACGGCAGTTTAAAGATTTTTTGACCGAATTTAATGATATGGATGCCAACCACGAAGTGGTTGTGGACCTAATGCCGGACGAATCCTCCAGCAAACAATCTACGAACCTTAGCAGCCGCCTTACCGGTCTTTTAAAAGGCAGTCCCTATAAACAGCGGTTTCCTATGGAATTTATTGTAACCGGGGAAACCGGGATTACCGTGACCGTAAAAAAACGATAACGTAACATGCGATGCCAACGGGGAGATCGTTTCCCCGTTTTCGCTTTTTCTGCCAAAATTCTTCTAAAAAGTGTATAATAAGAGATAATTTGTGGCTGTGCTAATAGTCCAGATGAAGGAGTACGTATGGGAATCAATCAATTATGCCAGGCTCTGGGGCGAAACATGCTGGAAGTCTGCGCCCGGACAGGGCGGGTGGTTAACTTGTTCCTGGAAACGTGCCGACAGGTGCGACATGCAGAAAAACGGGAAGTTTTACGCCAAATGGCTAAACTGGGAGCGGATTCCCTGCCCATCGTCAGCATGACCATTGCCTGTACCGGAATGGTCATGAGTGTGCAAACCGCGAAAGAATTTGTTAAGCTGGGCGCTGCCGATTCGGTGGGCGGTATTGTGGCGATTGCTATGGGACGGGAGCTTTCCCCCATTCTTACCGGTGTAGTGGTAGCGGGCCGTATCGGGGCATCCATCGCCGCAGAAATCGGCACCATGAAGGTGACCGAACAAATCAATGCGCTGCGTGTGATGGCGGTCAGCCCTACCCGCTATCTGGTGGCACCCCGATTTCTCGCCATTGTTGTAATGATGCCCATTCTGGTACTTTACGCCAATCTGGTAGGCGATGTAGGGGGCTTTTTGGTTGCGGACAATTATGCGGGCATTAATTCCCATATGTTTATGGAAAGTATCCGTGGGTTTATTGAGCCTTGGGATATTCTGGCGGGTCTCATTAAAGGCGCTGTATTTGGCGCCATTATTGCCATCATCGGCTGTCACAAAGGTCTTACTGCCAAGCAGGGAGCGGAGGGCGTTGGCCTAGCCACTACGGCCAGCGTGGTCCTATCCATTATTTTAATTTTTATTGCCAATTATTTCTTGTCCGTGATTTTATTTGTCCGTGGAGGGTGAAATGAACCAGCATATCATAGAATTTCAAAATGTAGATATGCGCTTTGGTTCTAAAGTGGTTTTGGACGCTGTTAGTTTTTTTGTGGACAAAGGAGAAACCCTGGCGGTTATTGGGCCCAGCGGCACAGGCAAAAGCACGGTACTGAAACTTTTGATCGGGCTCTTGCAGCCCCAGGCAGGACATATTCTCATTAAGGGGCAACCTGTGGAACACTTTACGGAAGAACAGTGGAATACGCTCCGGCAGCACATGGGCATGGTATTCCAATATTCTGCCCTGTTTGACTTTTTGGATGTGGGAGAAAATGTTGCCTTTGGCCTGCGGCAGCATACCCATATGAATGAGGACGAGATCCAAAACCGGGTGAAAGCGTTACTGAATGCAGTGGGCCTTTCGGGCAATGAACATGTATATCCCGCGCAACTATCCGGCGGTATGCAAAAACGAGTGGGCCTTGCGCGGGCCTTGGCCTTGCAACCGGATATTATCCTGTATGATGAACCTACGGCCGGACTGGATCCCATTATGGCTACCAATATCAGCCAACTGATTTTAGATACCAAAAAACAACTGGGAATCACTTCCCTTTTGGTGACCCACGATATGGCATCGGCGTTCTTGTGCGCTGATCGAATTTTAATGTTAAGTGAAGGACATATTGTTTTTACCGGTACAGTGGCTGATGCAAAAAAAACAAAAGAACCCATGGTACGGGCATTTCTCCGCAGTGATATTCTGGAGAATAAGGAGTAACGTATGAAAACAGATGAAATCAAAGTGGGAGCCGTCACCTTGGGCGGATTTCTGATCCTGGCCCTCATTCTGACCTTTTTAAAAGTGTTCAGCTTTAGCGGCAGTTCGTATCGATTGAATGTGCTGTTTGATGATGTAAATGGTTTGAAAGTAGGAAATGAAGTCCGTTTTGCAGGTGTCCCTGTGGGGAAAGTGGAAGATATCGTCGTGGATGGGTCCAAGGTAAAAGCTGTCTTAAAGCTGGATGAAAAGCAGAAAGTGCCCCGCAATTCCCAGTTTTCCATCGGTATGGATGGGGTTATGGGATCTAAATTTGTGACCATTGCACCACCTGAGATTGCAACCGGTCTGGTTTTTAAGCCGGATGAAACCATTACGGGAAAACCCTCTGAAGGAGTGGACAAAATGATGGGGTCGGCCACAAAGGTATTGGACAAAGTGGAAGTGGTCATGGATGCCTTCAGTAACGTATTTGGGGATCAGGACGTGCAAAAATCCATGCGCCAGGGCTTTGTACAAACGGGAGAAGTGGCAAAGAATATGAACGATTTCACCAAATCCTTGGCCGCAATGACCCAGCAGAACCAGGGAGATATCCATGCCATGGTGGAACAGATGAAGGATATGAGCATTCATATGAACAATATCCTGGAAAAAGCTGACGCCGATGGCGCTACCGGAAGAAACGTGGCGGAAATGGCTTCTCAAATGGCGGACGCCAGCCGCAGAATTAACAAAACAGCGCAGGCTTTGGAACATGTGGTTACGGATCCAAAGACCCAGCAGGATCTAAAAGAAACCCTGATTCATGCAAAGAGTGCCAGCGTGCGGGCCGATAAAATCTTAGGTGTGGTGGATAATGCCAAGATCCGTACGGATGTACTGTACAATGATAAGAAGAGCAAATGGCGGACCGATATTGGCGTGGAACTGCCCATAAAAAATGATGACTATGTGTATCTTGGCATTGCTGATGCAGGAGATCGGGATAAAGTCGATTTTCATTACAATAAGAAACTCAACAAATATATCTGGGGACGGGCTGGAATGATTGAAGGCGAATTTGGTGTGGGCGCTGATTGGGTGCTATCCCCCAAATTTAAATTGTTCACAGACTTTTACGATTTTGATGATGCCAAACTAAAGGTTGGCGCTGAATGGGCTTTCAGCCCGAAAGTATCCCTGGTGGGCGAGAGTATGGACGTACTGGATAAGGGGTCTGACAAGGCTTATGTAGGTCTGCGTGCCCGATTTTAACAGAACCGTTAGTTGACTTTGAAAAAATTCCCGATTATAATAATACGAGCTGACTAGGTAGTCAGAATATACAGGAGGGTCGTATTGTGAAGCATCTGCATACAAAAAAAGCAATTTTAAGCGCAATGATTTTAAGCGCGCTTTCTTTTCATACAGCTTGGGCTGCCGACCCGGCACCCGTCAATTTGGATCTGGGTAAAACGGTACGTATGGCCTTGGATAATAACTCCAGCATTAAGATTTCAGCGGCCGAATTGGACGCTGCCAAAGCAGAAAAAGACCAGGCTTTGGGAGCACGGTGGGGCAGCATTGATTTTTCCCATTACAGCGGCAGAACAGAACGGTACCAGATTGCAGGAAGCAATACGTCCTATGGAACCAAAAATCCGGGGAATTCCCATACCAATACTGTGAGTATTACAGTTCCTATTTTTACCGGTGGACGGTTGGAAGGGGCCATTAAGCAGGCCCGGGAAAACCTGAAATACTATCAGTATGGAATGGATAGCTCTTACCAGACCACCCGCTATAATGCGGAAAAGGGCTACTACGATGTACTGCAGGCAGCCAATACGGTCAATCTGGATAAAGAAACCGTGGACCGCTTGGCAGAGCACCTGAAAAATACCCAGGCCCAATTTGCCGTGGGTGTGGTCGCAAAGGCCGATGTGCTGCGTTCCGAAGTGGAACTGGTGGATGCCCAACAAACATTAACACAGGCAGAGAACACGTATCATATCAATGTGGCTACGTTAAATAATATTATAGGGCTTCCTACGGCTACCCCGCTGAATTTAAGCCAAGGACTGGAATATAAGCCCAATAGCTATGTCCTGGATAATTGCGTAACCTATGCGATGGCTAACCGCCCGGAAATTCACCAGGCAGAAGCATCCGTGAATATGGCTAAAGCCGCGCAGCAACAGGCAAATGCAGGAAATCTTCCCCAAGTAAGTTTGGGAGCTTCCAATGAATGGAGCGATACCCATTTTGCCGGCAAAAAAAGAGATAACTGGGCACTGGGTGTAACCCTCACTCAAAATATCTGGGATTATGGCGTAACGGCGGCCAAGGTGCGGGAAGCCAAAGCCAATGTGGTGAAAGCGCAGGAAAGCTACCGGCAAATTGCCGATGAAGTGCGCCTGGCTGTGCGCAGCAGCTATTTGTCCATGCGGGAAGCAGAAAAACGGATCAAAACGACGGAAGTTGCGGTTGCACAGGCAGAGGAAGATTATCGTATTGCCCAGTTGCGGTATAGTGCCGGCGTAGGGACCAATACGGACGTTATGGATGCCAGTGTGGCACTGACTACGGCCAAGAATAACTATATCCAGGCCCTTTATGACTATAATACCAATACGGCGTTACTGGAACAGAACATGGGTGTTCCCGTGGAAAATACCTAATTGCATGACAAAGTAAATCAAGAAGAGACAAAACACCTGCGGAAAAAGAAAAGTTCCGCAGGTGTTTCTTTTTATTTTGGCAGGATGCTGGTATACTATTAGCAGTACATGATTCATTGTCTTAGTTCTAAAAAATAGTTTTGGAATACTTTACTGATTCTTTTGCCAAATGGAGAACTGTTTATGAACGCTAGCGTGAAAAGGACCTTGTGCTTTGTGGCAGGGGGACTGTTACTGCTATATCTTGCCTTGTGGAAGCTGATTTTGCCCTTGGGGCTGAATAAAGCTATTCCCTTGATTGAAAAAACAGCCGGGGAGTATATCAATGGACAAATGCAGCTGGAACAAGTGGAGGTCTCGCCGGATCTGACTTTTACTGCCAAAAATATGATTTTGCTGGACCAGAATAAAAAGATCGTGGCAGAAATTCCGGGGCTGTCCCTGTATTTAGATCCCTTGCAGTTTGTCATGGGGAAGGGAACCATAGGGATGGTTAACCGAATTGCTGTGCATCAGCCCAAAGTCTATCTCCGGCAAGAGGGAGAAACCTGGAATGTGGCTACCCTTTTAAAGAAAAGCCAATCCTCCAGTACCAACTTTACGGGGGATATTGTGATAGAAAATGGTACGCTTCAGGTAGAAACCCCGTATGGTGCCTGGAATCTCGGCGTAAACGGTAACGTGGATTCTTCCCGCAACCCTGTATTTGGACTGGATCTTACCGCTAGCTACGAAGGCAAAGACGTGCATATTACCGGCAATATGGATACGGATAAAAAAGGGTCTTTAACTGCAAAAAGTGCTGTATTGGACCTTTCCCCTCTTTCCAGCCTGGCCCAGCAGTTTCTCCCGGTAAGGAATCTGAAAGGACAAGTGCGGGAGGCGTCCGTTACCTGGATCAACAACGATCGGGGCAGTTATCTTTCTGGGGAAGCGGGGCTGGAACAGGTAGCAGCTTCTTATACCTATCAGGGAAATACCTTTGCTCTGACAGCCAGTGGGCCCTTGCAGTTTGATAACCAACGTTTTTCTACGGCTGGATTGGATGTAACCGTCAACGGGCAAAAAGCTCATCTGTCCGGGACCTTGGACCTAAATTCGCTGGAGCGTCCCTATGCAGAGCAGTTCCAAATTCAGCTGCAGCAAGTGTCCTTGGCAAAGCTTGGACTTGGGTTGCCTATAGATGGGGTTTTGACAGGAAAGGTGCAAGTAACTGGTACGCTGGATCATCTCACAGGAAAGGGTAGCTTTACCAGTGATGCGTTATCCTATGGGGGATATACGGCTGAAAACATTACTCTTCCGCTAACTTTTTCCGGGCATCGGGTGGAAACAGAGGGTGCTACGGCACAGATTGGCGGCGGAAGCGCCCTGGTGAAGGCTTCTTTTGACTGGGAAAATAGGGCTGGCGTATTGTCTATTACTGCGGATCAAGTGGATGCCGGAACGTTTTATCCTCGGGTTGGCCAGGTAGTCCTGGATGGTACGCTGTATGCTTCTGTAGCTTATGAGGACGGCTTGCTGCGGGGAGAAACGGTTTCCAGCGATATGCAGCTATCTTGGGGCGATCTGCTATTAAAAGAAATAGCTCTGGCAGGAACCTTTGATGGAAAAAATGTGCAGTTCACTCGGCTTGCCGCTAAAAATGATAACGGAGAAGGCGGACTGACGGGCAGCGCCAGTTTGGTGCATGGAACGGTGAGCGCCGATCTATATCTAACGGATCTACCGATTTCTCCTGTGCTGACACTCTTTGGACAACAAGGCAGTGGACGATTGTCCGCCCACCTAATGATAAGCGGGACAGATACAGATCCGGATATTTTTGGAGCGTTTTCTTTGAACCACGGTAACCTCTTTGGCATGCCGCTTACTGAAGCACATGGCGCACTTAAATGGCAGCACCATGTTTTGTCCTTGCATAAAGTAGAACTGTCGCCTAAGCAGGGACGGCATGAACTGGATGGTTCGGTGGATTTCACCGGAGAAGAACCCGTACTGAATTTTACACTGACCACAACGGGGGTTCGCCTGGAACCGCTAGCAGACGTACTGCAGGCTCCCGTAAAAATAACCGGCAACCTCACCA
The DNA here is from genome assembly GCA_019416065.1 of Acidaminococcus sp. Classification (GTDB taxonomy): domain Bacteria; phylum Bacillota; class Negativicutes; order Acidaminococcales; family Acidaminococcaceae; genus Acidaminococcus. Next base: position 47,346 of record DXYB01000010.1, read on the forward strand.
ATACAATTACCGTGCAAGGCCCCCTGTCCAACCCTTCTTTCAAGGGGCACGTGCATGCCTATGATGGTTCTGTGAAAGACTATTTGGTGGATGAAGTTTCCGGAGATTATACATACGATGGACAGATTTTGACGCTGGAAAATGTAAAAGTCCAGAGCCTTGGTTGTTCTGCCCAAATGGCTGGGACGATTGGACGGGATGGTACCCTTGATGTAGGGGTGGATGCCCAGAATGTCAATTTGAAACGCCTTTATTTCTTGCAACAGGATATGAGCGTTCTGGGGCTTGTGAATTTTAATGGACATATAGGCGGGACAATCAAACGCCCACAGATTTCTGGGGTGCTTACCAGTGACTCCCTTAAAGTGAATGGGGAAGAGTTTACCGGGCTCGCGCTCTCGTTCCATAGCGATGGAGGACATCTTAATGAAATTGAGGGAACGGGACAGCAAGCCAGTGGTGGAGACTATCATGCCCAGATCCGGTTTGATACAGAACAGATGCTTTTGCAATGGGATGTGAAAGTAGAACAGGGAAATATCCAGTCCCTTCTAAAAATGGCAGGGTACAATCTGGATATCCAGGGCCTTTTGACCGGGGAAATTAAACTAAATGAAAAAGGCAAGGACACGGGGATGACCGTTGTCGGGCAAGTGGATAACGGGGCTGTACGAAATGTCCCTTTTACCAGTGCCAATTTTGACTTTTTCGTACGGCATGGCAATTGGCAAATCAATAAACTTCAAGCCCAAGAAGCAGGGGGCGGCCTTATTGCGGCAGCGGGCAATGTAGACCTGTGGCACCGGACTATTGACTTGGAAGTGGATACCAGTGCGGCAAATGCCAAAATCTTAACACTGCCTTTTGACGAACCTCCTTTGCTTGAGGGGAAAGTCAATACTGCTGCCCAGTTCAAAGGTAATCTGGACCACCCGGATGGCAATATCTCCGTGGAAGTAGTGGATGGGAGCTTAAGTGGTGTGGTATTTGACCATGTGTATGGCATGGCCCATTTGCGCAATGATATGCTGACTTTGGATCAGGCTTTGATTCAAAAGGATGTGTACAAAATCACAGCGTATGGCACATTCCCCGTGGATCTGTTGCGCAAAAGGCAACAGCGGACAAACCCCAATGCCCAGATGGATTTGGAAATTCGTATGGATAATGGGAATCTGGCGATTTTGCCGTCGCTGACTAACTATATCCAGTGGGCTGACGGACCGTTAAAAGGGGGCCTTACCCTAACCGGTACGCTGGAAAACTATGCCATGAACGGGTCCGTGGATTTAGATGGGGGGACCATTAAAGCCAAAGGACTGAATGATACCTTCGACAATGTGTCTTTGCATGCTGTTTTTGCCGGGCAAACCATGCTGTTAAAAGAATTGTCGGCAACGTTGGGAAGCCGTGGCAAAATTCAGGCCCAGGGATCCTATTTGCTTCACGATGTTAGTGACAGGCCGTATCAATTGACCGGGCAAATTCAGGACCTGGAACTGAATGCGCCAAACCTGAAAGGTAAAATTAATGGAAATTTCACCATTGAACAAAAAGAGGGGATTCCTTTTGTAAAAGGGCAAGTGGCGCTGGATAAATTTGCCTGGACCGTTTCTTCAATTCCGGAGTTCGGGGAGGGCGGATCGAAAATTGGATTGGATGTGGATGTGGATTTGGGCGATGCGCTGCGCATCTATAATGCTGCCTTCTTCAATCTGGGGCTCAATGGGAAATTTCACCTCTCCGGTGACACTGCTTACCCTATGGTGCAGGGAAATATTTCCGTGAATAAGGGCAGTACACTGAAATATTTGGGGACCCCCTTTACTATTACGCAAGGGGAATTATCCTGGCCGTATCCCGGAACGTTTATCCCTACGGTTAACCTGACCGCTTTTACCCGGATGGGACAATATTTCATTCTGTGTAAAGCACAAGGACCCCTCAGTTTGGATGATTTAGTGATTACGCTGACCAGCGATCCGCCTCAAAGCCAGGAAACGCTCAAACGAATCCTCACATTAAAGACGGACGATCCCAATGCACAGCTTAGCGTTTCCAACCTGGTAGATGCAGGACTCCAGATGACATTTTTGGCCGACGTGGAAGACGCGATCAAAGATGCCCTGGGACTGGATGAACTGCGAATTTACAGCGGCACCATGCAAAACGGCGTGGGATTTTCGGCTGACGCAGAAGAAGCCAACCAGGCTACGGGACAGGACAGGCAGCAATATAATGTGCTTTTATCCCGTCGTTTTGGAAATTTAATGGTGGGGTATACAGCCAGCTTCAACGGACAAAAGAGCAATGCGTTTATAGGATATCCCATCAATCGACAAATGTTCTTAGGGGTATCTATGAACCAGGATCATGAGTTCTGGTATGGATTGCAATATCGGAAAAGCTTTTAAAAATAGGCGGGAACGGAAAAATTCACGTTCCTGCCTTCTCTTTTTGTCGCTAGGACTGGAAAAATTGCTGCTTAAAAGGTATAATGAACTGGATATTGTTCTTTTTGCGATAAACAAAAATAAACTTACAGACAAATACAGGGGGTATCCATGAAGAATCACGCGAATTGGCGGCGGCTGTCCGCCCTGATCCTGGCTTCTATGGCACTGATGGCACCTGCGTATGCAGCCGAAGTGACACATAGCCAGGAAGTGGAACTGACCAAGCATCCCGCAGCCAAAGCGGAAGGTGAAGTTGGTACAATTGAAGTGTCACCGGAAGCAGAAGAAAATATGGGAGTGGCATCTACTGCTACAGCTACCGTGGAGCAGCCCCAGAACCAGCAGGAGGAAGAACCCCGTTATCGGGAAGTCCGCCGCAATGGCGTAACCTATATTGAAAAAGTGGGGAAGAAAAAGCTGGAACAGGAACGCCAAGAGGCCCAGGTGGATGAGGAACAAACGGAAGCCCGGCTGACCCAGCAGAAAGAAATTCAGGAAGCCCAAAACAAGCAGGCTCCTGGACGGAGTATTCTCCAGCAGTCCACCTTGAATGAAGAAGAAATCAATAAACAAGAAGACCAATATGCCCAAATGGTAAAGGAAGCAACTCCCTTTGCCGGGCAACGGGTGACTAAAGTGACACTGAGTGGAGCCAGCCATGAGGACATTTCCCAGCTTACGGATCTATTAAAGATGACGGCGGGCTCCAATTTCACCCAGGAAGGTTTGCAGGATGATGTGCGGGCTCTGTATGAGTCCGGTTGGTTCTATGATATTAAACCGGTATTCACCAAGGTGCCGGAAGGCGTTCAAATTACCTATGAACTGGCGGAAAACCCGGTCCTTACCGATGTAGAAATCGAAGGCAACACGGTGATTTCCACGGGAGATATAAAAAAAGCCCTGGGATTGCCCCTCAATCAAGTCCTGAATTCCCGGGATGTGAATATCGGGGCCCGGAAAGTAGAAAGCCTGTACAGCGAGCAGGGCTATATCCTTGCCAAAGTGGCCGATGTGCGCATGCTGGATGACGGAAAACTGATTGTCCAGGTGGCAGAAGGCGTGATTGAAGACTTCCGGGTTCGCGGCAACACCAAAACTAAGGATTATGTTGTGATTCGGGAAATGCGAATGAAAAAGGGCGAACCCTTTAATGCGAAAAAGGCTCGCCGCAGCATGCAAAAGATTTACAACCTGGGATTCTTTGAAGATGTGAATATTCGGCTGAATCCTGGTCAGATGCCCAATACCATCAGCGTGGAAATCTCTGTGGTGGAAACCAGCACAGGTACCTTTGGTATCGGGGCCGGCTACAGCGACGCAGACGGATTTTTGGGTATGGTCAACGTGGGGGATAAAAACTTCATGGGGACGGGCGACAGCGTGAACGTTCGCTGGGAATTTGGCGGCGATTCGGAAACCAATACCAACTTTGAAGTGTCCTATGTGAAACCCTGGATTGATGATAAGGAAACCACGGCTGGCTTCACGTTCTACAATATGACCAATGAATACGTGGACTACAACCGTAAGGGTAATGAAATCGCGCGGTACTACAAGAAACGCCAGGGAGAAGAAATCTTCTTCAGCCGCGTTACCGATAATGAATTTATCACCAATATGATTACCCTGAAAAACCGGGATGATAAGTATAAGAAACCGGTCAGCGGTTACAGTACCCAATGGTTTGAAGCCGGGGAAAGAGGCTATCGGAATATCCACGAATTCCCGGATGATTACAATTGGGATCGGCATGAAAGACTGGAGAAAAACTTTGGGAACACCCGGAGTATCACCTTTACCCGGACTTTGGATACCCGGGACAACATTTATGATCCCCGGGAAGGAAAACGGACGGCGTATTCTGTTGAAGTGGCTAATTTTGGCGGGGACTTTAACTTTGAAAAATACCAGGCCGATTACCGGTACTACTACCGGATGGGCAAGGACTATGTATGGGCCCTTAACCTGGGTGCTGGGTACGCTAACGGCGATCTGCCGCTGTCGCAGCGCTTTGCTGTGGGCGGCAGCGATGTGCTCCGTGGTTATCGGGATGACCAGTTCAAGGGCAGCAGCATGCTGAAAGGTTCGCTGGAATTCCGGTATCCGATTATTAAAAAGGTACAAGGCGTGTTCTTTACCGATACCGGTTACGCCTGGAGCAAGGATTACGATGAAAGTAATTTTGACATAGGTAAAATGAAACATTCCATTGGTATCGGGCTGCGGATTAATTCTCCTTTGGGCCCCATCAAACTGGACTATGGCTACCGTCTGGAAAGCAGTGATCGGGGTGGTCGTTTCCACTTCAGCTTCGGTGGTCAGTTCTAAGGAACAAGCCGCACTAAATGAGGAAGCAGGGATAGCAAAATGATGGAATTGGCCAGCAAAAAAAATATTAAGGTTGTTGCCTTGGCGGTGTGTGCCGCTATGGTGGTAGGGATCTTCGTGATGGCGGTGCAGGGGAAAAACCTTGGCACAGGGGATGATACCCTGAATTCTGCTATTGGGAAAATCAATTACAACCAGGTGATCAGTGTTGTGCCTGTGATTGAGGAAGCCCAAACCAAGATGCAGCAGGAAGTAGAAACCAATAAAAAAGAATACGAAGAAAAAAGCAAAAACATGAGTGACGCGGATAAGCAAAAGCTAAGCCAGGAATACAGGACCAAGTTGGAAAATAAACAAAAGGAACTTCTGGATCCGCTGAAGAAAAAAGTGGACGATGCCGTGCTTCAGGTGGGAAAAACCAAGGGGCTTAGCGTTATTGTGAACCAAGGTGCCGTGGTGTATGGTGGTGTGGATGTTACCGCCGATGTACAAGCGGAACTAAAAAAAGCGGCAAAGTAAAAGCCTGGTAAAAGGGAGGAAAGCTCCATGGAAAAATGGGTTTGCTTGTTGCTGACCGGAATTTTCCTTCTCACAGGATGTAGCTTTACGCCATCTGTTTTGTGGAAAGCGCAACCGCAGCGATTTGCCGTAGTAGACTGGGTCGCACTGGTAAAGCAGCATCCCCGGTATACTGCCTGGCAGAAAAAACAGGAACAGCTGGAAGCTGCTAAATGGCTGCGGGATCGGCAATTAGAAAATGGTAAGCAGCAACTGGACCTTTTGGCACAAATGCGAGACGTCAAGGATTTGACAGGAGCGCAGTTCAGAAAGGCCCAGATTGCTGCCAAGGTAGCGGAAAGGCGCAGCCAGGAACTGGACCAGTTGAAAAAAGCCCGGGAGGCACTGGATGCCCAGGCAGAGGCTCAGGTTGCCAAAGACCGTGCAGCCATGGAAGATAAATACCGCATTCCACTGTTTAATCTGCGCTTGAAACTTTCCAGTGTAAAATTATCCCAAGAAGCCCAAAATGCACTGCTGCAGGAATTACAAGAACTGCTGGATAAACGGCAGCAGGACCGGGCGGCGATAGAAGCCCAGAAACAGCAATGGCTGGATGAGAAAATGGCCGCCGATGTGGCCGCATCAAGAGCCCGCCTGGAGGCATTTTCCAAGGAACTGGCCGGCCAGATTGTAGCAGATCGGACAAATCTTACGCTTTTTGGATCGCGGCCTGATCAACCCGCAGGCAGTGCACAGCTGGATAAACTCATTGCATCCATGGATAAACAAATTGCACAACAGGAGAGCGATGAAAAGAAGCTGCGGGATGCCATTGACAGTGATATTCTAAGCGCAATAAAAAAAGTCAACCTGGATAAACGGTATACCCTTGTATTCAAAAATCCTAGGGCGAATATCAGTGCCGATGATATCACCCAGGAAGTGAATCGGGTAGTACAGCAAATTGCAGAGTAGAGGTCGTGTAAACAAATGAACAAAATGAAAAAAATCGCAATGGTAGGGGTTATGGCGTTAGCTGTGTTTTCCTTTGGCTGCGGCCGCAATGCCCAATTTGGTGTTGTGGACATGAACAAGGTACAGACAGAAAGCCAGGTCTTTAAGGATGCTACCAAAGATTTGCAGACCAAGGGAAAAGCCATGGAAGACTCCCTGAATAAGGAAACGGCAGGAAAGAGCCAGGAAGAAGCCCAGAAGATCGTGAGCGAAAAGAGTGCTCAAATGCAAACGTTGCAGGCCGAAGCCCAAAACAAAGTGAGAGCAAGCTTTGATGCAGCAGCCAAAGAAGTAGCCAAACAAAAGAATTTGAGTGCCATTTTGGTGAAGGAAGCAGTTCCCCAGGGTGGTGTAGACGTAACAGAAGATATTATCAAGGCGATGAAATAAAGCGGCTAAAGGGCGGACAGAAGGGTTCGCCCTTTTCCCATGCCATCAAGGAAAGGAAAGAATCTGGAAATGGAAAAGACTTTACAGGAACTGGCAGATTTGTTGCAAGGAGAAATTCTGCAAGGGGATCCCCAAATGGTCATTCAAGGCGTTAACGGCCTGGAAGAGGCACAGCCTTCCCAGATTTCCTTTGCGGTACCGCCGTATCTGGAAATCGCAGGGAAAAGCCATGCCGGGGCTATTATGATCCCGAATGGCGCTGCATTTACCGGAAAGCAGGCAGTACTTAGCGTGGAAAACCCGCGGGCTTCTTTTGCTACGTTGCTGACACTGTTCCGTCCACCGGAAACGGTAAAAAGCGGGATTAGTCAATATGCGTTTATCCACCCTTCTGCTAAGATTGGAAAAAATGTTGCCATTTTACCCTTTGCCTACGTGGCGGAAGAGGCAGAAATCGGGGATAATACCGTAATTTATCCCCATGTTTATGTAGGCCGGCATGTGAAAATTGGCGCGGATTGTACGTTATACGCCAATGTGACTGTGCGGGAAGGCTGCGTAGTGGGGGAACGCGTCATCTTGCAGTCCGGTTGTGTCATCGGCGGTGATGGGTTTGGGTACATTACCAGCGGCGGGAAACATACCAAAGTTCTCCAGACGGGCAATGTAGTCGTTGGCAATGATGTGGAGATCGGTTGCAATTCCTGCATAGATCGTGCTACCGTAGATAGTACTGTCATTGGCAACGGGACTAAAATTGATAATCTGGTTCATGTGGGACACAATGATGTGATTGGGGAAAATTGTATTCTAGTTGCCCATGTGGGGATCAGCGGCAGCGTAACCGTAGGAAATAATACGACCTTTGGTGGACAAGCAGCCACGGCAGGTCATTTAAAAATCGGCAGTAACTGTACATTTGCAGGACGTACCGGTATTATTAGCGACGTCCCGGATAATGTAATATGGGCAGGATTTCCGGCACAACCCCATGTGGATTGGCTGCGGATGATGGCTAACCAGAGAAAATTAACTGAGATGAATAAGAAATTGAAAAAGCTGGAAAAACTGGTGGAAAAGTTGACAGCGGAAAAGGAATAAGGAGATACCGGATGGGAAGACGACTCTGTGTTTTGCTACTGGTAGGATGTTCACTTCTGCCACTAACCGCAGAAGCCAAACTCACACCGCTTGGATCCAGCGGTTTGATTACGACACCTAACGGCTATGTACGGTTGCCCGGACATGTATCCGGCGGTGTTACGATGTCCAAAGAGGACTATCGGCTTCGTGCCAATGTTTCTCTGCCCTTGGGGCTGGAAGTTTCTGGCGCCCAGATTCATCCCCGGCATGGGACCGTGTATACTGTGGTCAATGCCAAATGGCAAGTGCTTTGGGAGATGCCTTTTATTCCTGCCATTGCCATCGGTGGGGAAGATTTGGGGAAAGCAAAACACCGGGTAGGGTATGTTGCAGCCACAAAGGCACTCCCTGGTGGCTTGAAACTGCATGCTGGTATTGGCACAGGTAGCCAATACCAGCACGGTTTTGGAGGCTTGGAGAAAGAAGTTACGCTTTTGGGAACCCGTATGAATCTCAAAGGGGAATATAATGGCAGCCACTTTAACTATGGAGCCGAAATGCCTCTTGGCAGGTTCTTGGATGCTGAAATTGGTGTACGGGATCATCATTTATACGGCGGCTTGGATATAACGTTTTAATGTATGGAGATGGACGGAAAGAAAGGCGGGATTAGATGGCTGGATATCGATTGATGCAAGGCATCAGCTGGGTGATCTGCCATCAACCGGAAAAACTGAACCAAGCTCTTGCCTACTGCTTAGGACACTTGGGATGGCATGTGGTACCGTCATGGCGGCGCTATATGGCCAAAGAAAACATTAAAGAGTGCCTTGGCGTAGAAGAAGTGCAAGCGGAACAAATTGCCAAGAAAAGCGTCGTCCGCTTTGGACGGATGCTTATAGAAGTCTTGAAATATCCTTTGCTTACCAAAGACAACTTTCAAAACCTGGTAAAGTTTGAGGGGCTGGAGCACCTGGAAGACGCTTATGCAGAAAATAAAGGCGTTTTGATGTGTACTGCTCACTATGGCAACTGGGAAATGCTGGGAGCCTCTATGGCGTTATTGGGGTATCCCATTTTGTCCATTACAAGAAGACAGAATAACGGGGATATGGACCGTTTTATCAACGATTACCGGAAAATGGTGGGGCAGCACGTTACCTATAATCACGGAAAAAATAGTATTTTGGCTATTGGCCGGTATTTGAAAGAGAAATGCCTGATCGGTATTTTATATGACCAGGATTCCGCTCACACAGGTACTCATCTCCTGTTTTTCAACAAGCCCTCCAGGGTACCCAACGGCGCTGCGCATCTGTCACGTATGTTTGGCGCACCCATTGTGCCGCTTTTTATGCACAATAATCCGGATGGGACGCTTACGGCAAAAATCTATCCGGCTATCCACGCTACAAAGACAGCTGAACGGGAAGCGGATGTGCGTGGTATAATGGAAGCGTTAATAGCCATCGTGGAACAGGAGATCCGGTCAGACCCTGCCATGTGGTTTTGGGTCCACGACCGCTGGAAAGATGGCAAAAAGCGGTATCAACAATACAGGAAAGGCGTGTGATTTATGAGCGCAGAAAAACAGCATACCCTGGCAGGGGACGTGTCCTGTGACGGTATAGGGCTGCACTCCGGCAAACCGGTCGCAATGACGTTAAAACCAGCGCCGGTGGATACGGGCATTGTTTTTGTTCGGACAGACTTGAAAAACAGACCCCAGGTCCATGCCGTTGCTACTAATGTTACGGCAACCACACAGGCTACTACCTTGGCAGAAAATGGTGCTACGGTTACCACTATTGAACATATTATGGCTGCCTTTGCGATCCTACGGATTGATAATTGTTATGTAGAGATGTCTTCTGCGGAACCCCCTGTGGGAGACGGCTCAGCGCAAACCTTTATAGAGGCCATGCAAAAAGTAGGGATCAGAATCCAGGACAAGGAACGGGTTGTGTATCATCTGGAACGGAGCTTTTCCCATTATGAAGGGGATAAATACCTGATTGCCTTGCCGTATGAAGGGTTCCGGATCACCTTTACCTCTATCAATTCCCATCCGCTCTTGGGAACACAAGTCATGGATCTGGTGGATACAGGCGATTGCTTCCTGCACGAAGTATCTTCTGCACGGACCGTTGCTTTTAAAGAAAATATTGTACAAATGCAGAAAATGGGCTTGGGGCTAGGCGGCAGCCTAGAAAATTGCGTCGTCTTTACCAAAGACGGGACCATGAATCCTATGCGCTTTTCGGATGAGCTTATTCGTCATAAAATTCTGGATGTCATTGGTGATCTGTATCTATTGGGACCCATTCATGGACATATCATTTGCAAACAATCCGGACATGCTTTTAACGATACCGTATCCCAACAGATTGAAGAGTATCGGAAATTACATACATATCATCCCACAATGGAGGTAAGGGAATTGGAAACGAGGAAAGAAGAGAACAAGGCAAAAATTACGCTGGATATTCAGGAAATCCAAAAAATCCTTCCCCATCGGTATCCTATGCTGCTGGTGGATCGGATCGTTGAACTGGAGCCGATGAAACGGGCGGTAGGCATTAAAAATATTACGGTCAATGAACCGCAGTTTATCGGGCATTTTCCCGGAAACCCCATTATGCCTGGTGTGCTTTTGATTGAAGCCATGGCCCAGGTAGGCGGGGTTACGCTATTATATCCGGAAGAAAACCGGGGCAAGATTGCCATGTTCGGAAAAATCGACAAAGTTCGTTTCCGTCGTCCTATTAAACCGGGGGACCAGCTGGTTACGACAGCCATTATTACGAAAATCAAGGGCGTGATGGGGATCGCTCACTGTGAAGGCACGGTAGACGGAGAACTGGCTTGCGAAGGAGACTTTTTCTTTGCACTGGCGGAAAATAATCAATGGTAGATTGTAAAATGAAATTGAACAGCAAAAAATGAAATGACCCATAGCAGG
>DXYB01000011.1 GCA_019416065.1 Acidaminococcus sp.
TTTTTCATTAGCGTTTGGGTCCAAAATGGTTCACTTTTATATTAGCGTTTACAGGCCGTGGATCTTAGTAATGTAGCAGTAGAAAAGAACGGGCAGATCGTTCCTAAAAGCCAATATGGACGTGTGCAGCTAAAAGCGGACGATGTCGTTGAAATTGTTTCCTTTGTGGGAGGCGGGTAATGCTGGATAAAAAAGCGTGGATGGATGCCCTGGCCGCCCGGGAAGGGGAGTCGCGGCTTGCGGCCTTCCAAAAAGGGCGCGTGGCAATCTGCGGCCTGGGCGGGCTGGGGAGCCGCGTAGCGGAACTTTTGACACGGGCCGGCGTAGGATATCTCCGGCTGATTGATTTTGATTGTATTGAACCCACAAATTTAAACCGGCAGCTGTTTTTTATGGATCAGCTGGGGAAATGCAAGGCGGATGCCTTGGCAGAAACACTGCAGCGGATTACGCCGCACGTAACCTTGGATGTACAGAAAGAAAAAATCACATCCGATACACTGCCAGTTCTTTTAGGCGGTGTGGATGTGATTGTAGAAGCATTGGATTTACCTACGGAAAAAGCCATGCTTACCAATGGGGTACGGGAACACTTCTCGAACTGTGCCTATGTGGCCGCTAGTGGTATGGCTGGTTTGGGCAGTGGAAATGCGTTAAAAATCCGAAAAATATCCCGCAATTTTTATCTCTGTGGGGATGGCAGCCATGGCGTAGAGGAGCAGGACGGCCTTTACGGAGCCAGGGTAACCCTGTGTGCAGCACAGGAGGCCTTGACAGTACTGCAGATTTTATGTGGGGAAACGGCACGGATTCTCTAGAAAGAAGGACAGATCAATGACAGAAACTAAGGAAGATGTACTACTTTTAGGTGGGAAAGTATTTCATTCCCGGTTTATCTTGGGAAGTGGGAAGTATTCCCTGCCTCTTATTCGCACGGCGATAGAGGATGCAGGAGCAGAAATTATCACGGTTGCCGTGCGCCGAACTAATTCTGCCGGGGAAGGAAACATCTTAAATTATATTCCCAAGAATGTAACACTACTCCCTAATACCAGTGGCGCCCGGACAGCGGAAGAAGCGGTACGGATTGCGCATCTGGCACGGGAACTAGGGTGCGGTAATTTCGTTAAAATTGAAATTATGCGGGATTCCCGCTATCTATTGCCGGATAACCAAGAAACTATTAAAGCGACGGAAATCCTGGCAAAGGAAGGCTTTGTGGTACTGCCCTATATGTTCCCGGATCTGTATGCGGCCCGTGCTTTGGTAGAGGCTGGGGCCGCAGCTGTAATGCCACTGGCGGCCCCGATCGGCTCCAACAAAGGACTAGCGGCCAAGGAATTCATTCAGATCCTTTTGGACGAAATTGAATTGCCCATTATTGTAGATGCTGGCATAGGGCGACCGTCCCAAGCTTGTGAAGCCATGGAAATGGGCGCCAGTGCCATTATGGCAAATACGGCGCTTGCCACGGCAGGAAATCTGCCGCTCATGGCACAAGCCTTTAAGGCAGCGATAGCAGCTGGAAGAAAGGCGTATCGCGCCGGGGTAGGGAGGGTTTTATCCAGAGGGGGAGCTGCCTCTAGTCCTCTTACAGGCTTTTTACGGGAGGAAAACTGATGGAACAGAATCATTTTCTCTTTGATGGCACGCAACTGACCCAAACGGCTTTGGATAAAAAGCATATGTTGGAAGAGCATCCAGAATGCCGCACGGATCCTATGACGTATTTCCCAGATATGGAGCAAATCCATTCTGACGTTCGGGAAACCGTGATGGCAGAAGTAGAATCTTATGATCCGGCTGCCTACCGCCCTCAGGATGTTCGCCGGGCCCTATTACACAGGGAGCGGAATATAGAAGATCTAAAAGCCTTGCTATCACCTGCAGCGGCTCCTTTTTTGGAGGAGATGGCGCAAAAGGCGCATGATCTAACCAGCCTGCATTTTGGCAATACGGTCTATGTTTTTACGCCGCTGTATTTGGCAAATTACTGTGAGAACTATTGTATTTACTGCGGGTTTAATTGCTATAATAGCATTCATCGCTTGCAGCTCACAGGAAAGCAGATGGAGCATGAGATGCAGATTATTGCCCAAAGCGGGATGGAAGAAATCCTACTGTTGACGGGAGAAAGTAAGCATAAAAGCAGCGTGGAGTATATCGGAAAAGCCTGCAAAATGGCAAAAAAATATTTCCGAAATGTGGGACTAGAAGTTTATCCCATGAATACGGACGAATATCGCTATTTGCATGAATGTGGGGCAGATTATGTAACCGTATTCCAGGAAACCTATGATCTAAAGAAATATGAAACGCTACATCTTCTTGGCCACAAGCGTGTCTGGCCCTACCGTTTTGAATCCCAGGAACGGGCCCTGATGGGAGGCATGCGAGGTGTCGGATTCTCTGCGCTTTTGGGGCTTTCTGATTTTCGTAAAGATGCCTTGGCCACAGCATTGCATTTGTACTATCTCCAGCGGAAATATCCCTGGGCCGAAATGAGCCTTTCCTGTCCTCGTTTGCGACCGATTATCAATAATGCCAGTATTAATCCCCAGGACGTGGGGGAAAAGCAACTGTGCCAGATTTTGTGTGCGTATCGACTTTTTTTGCCTTACGCAGGGATTACGGTATCCAGCAGGGAGAGTGCCTCTTTCCGTAATGGGATTGTTAAAATCTGCGCCACCAAAGTGTCCGCAGGCGTTTCTACAGGTATTGGAGATCACGAGGAAAAATATGAAGGCAAACAGGAGGGGGCAGAAGGCGACGAACAATTTGAAATCAAAGACGGTCGTAGTCTGGCAAAAATGACGGGAGATATGGAGCAGGCAGGACTACAACCCGTGCTTAATGATTATTTATATGTCTAATCTTGTATGTGTCACAAATCGGAGATTGTGCAGAGGGGATTTTCTTACACAAATTACCAAAGTTCTTTCGCTTCATCCAAAAGCGTTACTGCTCCGTGAAAAAGACCTTTCCGAGGCTGCTTATTTTGCGCTGGCAGCAAATGTATTGCGCCTATGCCGAAATGCACAAATTCCCTGCATCCTGCACAATTTCTCCAATGTGGCAGAGACACTCCGACCCGATGGCCTGCATTTGCCACTTGCTAAATTAGAACAGCTAGCGGAAAACCATAGGAAACGTTGGAAGATCCTGGGCGCATCTTGTCATGATTGGGCGGATGTAGAAAAAGCAATAAAACTAGGAGCCACCTATGTGACCTATGGACACGTCTATGCAACAGACTGCAAACCAGGGCTTCCCGCAAGAGGTGTAACAGCATTACAAACGATTTGTCGAAAAAGCCCTATACCCGTATATGCCATTGGTGGTATAAGACCAGAAAAATGGCCGGAATTGCAAAAAGCAGGTGCTGCCGGAGCTTGTCTCATGAGCTGGTTTATGCAAGTGTAGCTTATACCATTTGCTGTTTTTAGTGTCCACACGCTAGGAGTCGTAGCAGTGGTCGCTGCAGCAGATATTGTAACAGGAGCCGCTGCTTTTTTCCGAGATTGTCTGGAAAGATTATGAGCGAGGAAAATAACGCGAATGGTAACCAAGCGCGCCTTTACCATCGTAATAAGAGGCAAACCATTGCGCGAAAGAAAAGCCTTAAGCCGGACAATCAGTTCCATCACATGACGGACTTCCTGACGGGATACCTTGGGCCGAGCAAACGGAACCTTAATAGAACGCGCGCAACCAGTTACGTCTTTAAAAGTCATAATGATGGTATGGGTAATTTCACCTTCGTGCAAAGTTACCTCCATGAACTAAAACAAGAACGATTTTTTAGACTCACTATATAAGAGCAGGACAAGAAGAAGTTTTACGAAAAAAAGCAGGAATTTCGTACGTGATGTCGAAACAGGGGAAATATGAATAGCAAGTCTTCGTTTTGGTTATAAACATAATTTAACATAATATATATTATAGGACGTAAAAATAATTGAAAGATAGGAGCAGTGAATGCGATTCACTGCTCCTATTGCTTTAGGATTATTCAATTTTTGCAACTGACACGTATGGCCTTTAACGAGGTTCAACCAATAATTTGATCGCAGTGCGTTCTTCACCATCAATGGTGATATCAATAAACGCTGGTACACATACCAGATCCATGCCATGAGGGGCTACAAATCCTCGAGCAATGGCAACAGCTTTTACCGCCTGATTCAAAGCGCCAGCACCGATGGCCTGAATTTCTGCTTTACCATTTTCTCTTAAGACGCCTGCTAATGCTCCTGCTACAGAATTCGGATTAGATTTTGTCGAAACTTTTAGTACATCCATTTTTGTTCCCCCTTATGGTTTTTTAGATAGCATTCAGGAAAGAAACTTCGCACTAGATCCCACGTGTGTAGTATCAATATTCCTAAAAAAGACATTTTCACACTGGATAGTTGCATTATAGCACAGTTTTTAAACTTTTGTTACTAAAATTTCTACTAAAATGGTATTTTTTATAGGTTTTTAATAGTTTTCCGTTGGAGAAGGTACAAAAGGAGTGCCGACAGTGTCTTCGCATCAAAAATATCTCCGGCGACGATCATTTTTTCTATCTCATTTTCCGGAAGTGTTACTACATTAAGAAATTCGTCCGGATCTGGATGTTGTTTTCCTGTTGTCAAGCCTTTTGCTAAGTATAGATGAATGGTTTCGTTAGTAAAACCAGGTGTAGTGACGATACTCGTCAGCGGTGTCCATTGAGAAGCACTTAATCCCGTCTCTTCGGAAAGTTCCCGCTTGGCACAAGAAAGAGGGTCCTCCCCTTTCTCCAATTTTCCGGCCGGAATCTCATAGAGGACAGAACTCGTGGCGTACCGGTACTGCTTCACAAAAATCATTTTTCCGTCTTCAGTCACAGGCAGGATGCCCACAGCTCCTTGATGCTTTATATACTCTCTTGTGGATTCCCGCCCATTAGGAAGTTTTACTTTATCCACATATACGTGAAGCAGGTGCCCATTAAAAGCAAGTTCGCTGGATAGTTGCTGCTCGTCCAGTTTGGGATCATGTAAGATTTTCATGCTGATGATACTCCTTTTGTTTGAACGCTTTAGCCATCATAAGCATTTCTCTGGCACTTTTTTCTACGGATGCAGAAGTATTGGTGCCTCCTGTCATACGCATAATTTCACGTACGCGGCCTTCTTCCTCCAATGGTTTGATCTTGGTTAATGTGGTCTCATTTTCCGTCTGTTTCTGAATAAATAAGTGATGGTCCGCAAAGCTGGCAATTTGGGCTAAGTGCGTGATACACAGCACCTGGTGCTGTTCTGCTATCAAAGCCATTTTTTCGCCCATTTTCTGTGCCGTAACGCCACCGACTCCGGTATCGATCTCATCAAAGATCATCGTAGAAACACCGCAATTTTGTAAGGTCGCCGTTTTTAGCGCCAGGGCAAAGCGGGATAATTCTCCGCCAGAAGCAATTTTACCCAAGGGTTTCATAGCCATACCAGCGTTAGCTGAAAATAAAAATACGCCCTCATCTTGCCCGTTGCTCCCACATTGGGATAACCGGTTCAGACGGATTTCCACTTTACCTTGGGGCATAGCCAAATCCCTGATATGGGGCAATAGTGCCTTGCACAAGGTCAGTGCTGCTTTTTCACGTGCATGGGATAGCTTGTCCGCCTGTTCTTCCATTTCTTTTCTACAAAAGGCTTCTTTTTTACGGCTCTTTGCAATTGTGGCTTCCAGAGAAAGTAATTCCTGGTATTCTTTTTTCATTTTTTCCCTGGTAGCTAAAACGTTTTCCAGCGTCCCACCGTATTTCTGCTTGAGATGATACAGTGCATCCAGCCTTTCCTGTGCTTTTGCCAGTGTCTCTTGATCCCCGCTATCAGTTTGCAGAAGATCTCCTAATGACTGCCGTACATCTTCTACTGTCTGCCAGGAAGAGTCCAGTGCATCCCTGTATTCCGCCAGTTCCGGTGCATAATCCAGCACCTGTTCCAAGGAGCGTACTGCTAGATTTAAGCCGTCTAGAACACCGTCATTTTCTCCGCCTTCTAAGTAATGATGGGCCTCCCCTACGGCTTGCAGGATATTTTCCTGGTGCAGCAACTTTTTTACCACCTTCCGGAGCCGATCATCCTCCCCCGGCTTTATCTGGGCATCATCGATTTCCTGGATGGCTTCTTCCAATTGTTTTAAGTCTTCTTCTTGATGCGCATTTTTATTAAGCCAACTATGGAGCTCCTGGGAAGCATCACGATACTTTTGATAACTTAGTTTGTAAGAGGTAAGCAATGGTGGGATACTTTTATCATATTGATCCACTACCCGCAACGGTGCTTCCGGTAAAAGTAAGCTCTGGTTCTCATGCTGCCCGTGAATATCGGCCAAAAGAGAGCCTAGGCGGCTAAGTACATGCACAGGAACCTGGCGCTCATTGACAAATGCTTGGCTTTTACCAGAAGCCGTAACCTTGCGGCGTAGAAATAACGTATCATCCTCGTTGGTAAAATCCAGCTCTTTGAGTGCTTCTTGCACTATTGATTCGCCTTCAATATCAAACACGGCCTGTATCCAATACGCACCCGCCCCCGGACGCAAATATTCCACGGAAGCCCGGCCGCCCAGTACCAACCCAAAGGCATCGATCAAAATGGATTTACCTGCACCGGTTTCTCCCGTAAATACGTTAAATCCCGGTGTAAATTCCACCCGTAGATTGTCAATCAGGGCAAAATGGTGTACTTCCAGTGATTGCAGCATACTAACGCCCTTTTTTCTTCATTAGGCGCTCTTTTACGTCCTCGACATGCTCTCGGGTATCCACGATTATAAGAACTGTATCATCGCCGCCCACCGTACCCAATAGTTCCTTCCAGTTTAAATGATCCAGGGCATACGCTACCGCTTGCGCCGTACCGGGGAGCGTATGAAGCACGATCAGATTGCCTGTGCTTCTAATCGTCAAGGTATAGCTACGTAACGTGCTTTCCATGCGTTCTGCCGTCAAAATCCTTGTGGTTTCTGTGGGGAAAGAATATTTGTAACGACCATCTTCACCGGGGACCTTAATCAGCATCATGTCCTTTATATCCCGGGATACAGTGGCTTGTGTTACCTTAAAGCCCTCTACTTCCAACGCTTCTGCCAATTCACTTTGGGTTTCAATTTGCTGCCTTTTGATAATTTCCTTAATCGCTTCCTGCCGTGAGACCTTCATGGGTATACCTCCTATAAAATAGTTTGTCCTTCATTTTTCAGCATTCGCTCCGACCAGGTTGCATAATAGGACGGCGGTGCAACATGCATAAATACCGCATCAATGGGATTTTGTTCAATAAGCGCCCGTTCATCCCAGTACAGATGACTAACCACCATACCATCCGCAGACACCAGGATATCTTCATAGGGCGGCCGCGGCGCAATCTCCACCGGATCCGTAATGGGTATCACTAACGGACGGGCATGGAGAGCATGGGGGCAAATCGGAGTAATAATACTGACCCTGAGACTGGGCTGCACAACTGGCCCTCCGGCAGAAAGGGAATACGCCGTAGAGCCCGTAGCTGTTGCCACAATCAGTCCGTCGGAAGGGGAATTGGCAGATGGCTGTCCCGCAATTTTTATGCTGAGCCGTGTCAACCTGGATCGATCGCTGCTTTCCAAAACCATATCGTTTAAAGCATGAGCCTTGCATACCATTCGGCTTCCCTTCCAGATCGTGACTTGCAGCATGGCGCGTTTTTCTAAAGAGTACTCTCCCTTTTTCAGCTGCCGCAGGATGGGGAACAGTTGGGAAGCCCCTGCCTCCGTGAGAAATCCCAGTTTCCCCATGTTAATCCCCAGAAGGGGAATCCCCAAGGGCGTCACATAACGAGCCGCTCGCAAGATGGTGCCATCGCCCCCTAACGTAAGCGCCAGAGAAAGCTGGTTCAGGCTTGCCACATCATCCTGGTCATAGCTTGCTACGTCATAGGTGGCCGCTATTTCCCTTGGAAAAGCAAGCGGAAGTTCTTCCGCCTGACAAAATGCCACTAGCTTTGGCAAAAAATCCCGGACCTTTTGCTTGGGGAGATTAGGAAAAACGCCTATTTTTTTTAGTTCCATTCTCCACCTCTTACTTTTCTAACGCAGCATGGGACTTGTTTACAACCGTTTGGATCGTATCTAAGGTAAGCGTATCCGTGCCTTGTTTTCCAAGGTAAAATAAATATTCAATGTTGCCTTCAGGCCCACGAATGGGGGAAAAGTCCAATCCCAAGGGCACAAATCCTAAAGTTCTGGCTTCCTCCACAACGTTTTGAATCACTTCAATATGGACCGCAGGATCTCTTACTACACCTTTTTTTCCTACTTTATCTCGTCCTGCCTCAAATTGCGGCTTGATCAGGGCAATCCCAATCCCATCATTTTTTACTATTTTATAGGCGCTAGGTAGCACTTTGTCCAGAGAAATAAAGGCTACGTCAATGGTAAAGACATCCACCAGTTCTCCTAAAGAATCCGCTTCCAGGTAGCGCACATTCGTACGTTCCCGATTGATCACACGGGCATCCTGGCGTAATTTCCAGGCTAGCTGCCCATATCCTACATCAATGGCAAATACTTTTCTGGCACCATGCTGTAGGGCACAATCCGTAAATCCACCTGTGCTGGCCCCCAGGTCTGCCACAACTTTATCCTGCAGAGAAATCGGAAAGACTTCCAATGCCTTTTCCAGCTTATATCCACCACGGCTGACAAAGGGCATCTCTTTTCGCAGGAGTGTGATTTTCACATCCGGTTTGACCATAGTCCCTGGTTTGTCCAGTTTTTGGTCATCCACCAATACCTCCCCTGCCATAATCACGGCTTGTGCCTTGGTGCGGGAGTCGAACAAGCCTTTTTCCGTTAGCAGCACATCTAACCGTTCTTTTTTCATTGTATTGTTTTCTCCTGCCTATAAGAGCGCAGCGTTTGCTGGATCTTTTCTGCAATCTCCTCCGGTGTCAGATGCAAGGTTTCCAGCAGCTTATCCCGGCTGCCATGGGGCACAAACGTATCAGGAATCCCTACTGTAAGCACTTGGCAGGTAGGCGCACTGGGTAATGTATTCAGCGCATCCAGTACACCTTCTCCAAAGCCACCTGTAATGGCATTTTCTTCCAGTGTTACCAAAAGCCGTACCGAAGTACCGCTTTGTTGCAAAGCTCCTAGATCCAATGGCTTTACAAAGCGGGCATTGACCACACCGGTTGAAATGCCGCAGGCTTCTAACAGTTTTGCCGTCTTTTCTGCCGTTTCTACCATTGTTCCAACAGCCCATAAATCCACATCTCGGCCAGCTTGCAACCGCTCACTGGTACCGATGGGCAGGGCATGGTAGTCCGTATCTAATGTCACCCCACGCCCCGCTCCCCGAGGATAGCGTATTGCAGATGGGCCTGCATAGGATAGGGATGTTTGCAGCATGTGTTGTAGTTCATTTTCGTCCTTAGGAACCATAATAACCATATGGGGCATCATCCGTAAAAAGGAAAGATCAAAGACCCCGTGATGGGTGGCTCCATCATCCCCCACCACGCCTGCCCGATCTAGACAGAGAGTAAAGGGAAGGTTTTGCATAGCCACATCATGGAGCAGCTGGTCAAAACAGCGCTGAGCAAAGGTAGAATAAATCGCTACCACTGGATGATACCCTCCGGCAGAGAGCCCTGCGCCCATGGTAACAGCATGTTCCTCGGCGATTCCTACATCAAAAAAGCGCTCCGGATAGGCTTCTTGAAATGCATCCAATCCTGTTCCTTCCGGCATTGCAGCCGTGATAGCCACCACTTTGGGATTTTGTTTTCCTAATTTTACCAGCGCCTGGCTAAATGCTTTTGTATAAGTAACTGGCGTATCTGGTTTATTGATCTTTTTTCCAGAGTGGATATCAAAAGGTCCCGTGCCATGAAAGATATTCGGCTGCAATTCTGCCGGAGCGTACCCTTTTCCTTTTGTGGTCAGGACGTGAATAAGAACCGGCACTTCCAGATGTTTCGCCTTTTCAAAGACATTCATCAATGCCTGCAAGTCATGGCCATCCACCGGGCCTAAATATTTAAAGCCAAAATCTTCAAAGAGCATACCTGGCACGAAAAAATATTTAAAACTATTTTTCAGACGTTCCACGGTACGGGCAACAGAGCCACCGATGGAGGGTAAACTTTTCAAGAATCCTTCCACGTCCCCCTTTAGTTTGGAATATCCAGGGTCAGTGCGGAGATTGGTTAAATAGCGGGAGAGCGCTCCTACATTTTTCGAAATGCTCATTTCATTGTCATTTAAAACAACGATGAGCTTTTTCTTTAAATCCCCGGCATTATTCAATCCTTCCATGGCTTCTCCGCCGGTAAGTGCTCCGTCTCCGATGACCGCAATCACATTGTAATCTTCGTGATCCAGATCCCTGGCACAGGCAAGCCCTAACGCTGCTGAGATTGACGTACTGGAATGCCCCGTACCAAAGCAGTCATATTCACTTTCTGAGCGTTTGGGAAATCCGCACAGACCTCCGTACTGTCGCAACGTAGAAAATTGAGGAAACCGTCCTGTAAGCAGTTTGTGTACATAGGATTGGTGCCCTACATCCCAGATAATTTTATCCCGCGGCATGGAAAAAACTCTGTGCAGTGCCACGGTTAGTTCTACCACACCCAGATTAGGAGCAAGATGCCCTCCGTTATGGCTTGTGACACGAATTAACTCTTCCCGTATTTCCTGACAAAGCTCATGTAGTTCTTTCTCAGGTATTTTCTTTAAGTCTGACGGTGAATGGATAGTTTGTAATAAGTGCATGTCCACCCGTCCTCCCCTAATTTTATTTCTTGCGATTGTACAAATAGCGTGTAATCTCCACCAATGGTTCAGCGTTTTCCCCATAAGGAGCCAAAATGGCTTCAGCTTGGTTCAAGGTATCTTTAGCAATCTCTTGGGCTTTTTCCAGACCAAACAAGGATACATAGGTAGATTTTTTTAATTTTTCATCCGTGTGTGCAGGTTTCCCCATGATTTTCTCATCTCCGGTGACATCCAAAATGTCATCTGTAATTTGAAAAGCTAGACCAAACAGCTTGGCAAAACGGGTCATGGCCTGCAGCATTGTAGCATCAGCTCCCCCCAAGAGAGCTCCCCCGCGGATCGCCGCCACAAACAGGGCCCCTGTTTTTGCTTCGTGGAGCTGGCGCATTTCTTTTTCTGAGAGCAGCTTATCTTCTGACGTAATATCCAGTGCCTGCCCTCCCACCATACCAACAGGCCCGGCGCACCGGGCTACTAACTGGACAACTTGGAGCAGGCGCTTAGGCTCCACATCCCGTTGTTCCAACATCACTTCAAAAGCCTGTGTCAACAGTCCATCTCCAGCTAAAAGTGCCATGGCATCCCCAAACATTTTATGATTGGTCAGCTTGCCTCGGCGATAGTCATCATTATCCATACAGGGAAGGTCATCATGGATCAAGGAATAGGTGTGGATCATCTCCAGCCCTGCCGCTACGGAAACATATTTAGGACCATCTCCGCCGACAGCATCCGCTGCTGCCATCAGGAGAATCGGGCGCAACCGTTTGCCTCCTGCTGCCACGGAATACGCCATGGCTTTATCTACTGGTGAAATACTGCCTACGCCCAGCCGGGTTTGCAGGTAGCCATTCACAAGAGCTCCACGGCTCCGAAGGTACATCTTAAATTGATAGTCCTTCATGCTTTTTCCGTCTCCTCCGGGAACAGAGTCAATTTATAGTCGTCCGGCCCCTGCTCCACCACTTTTTTTACATCCTGCTGCACTTTTTGTAATTGGGCCGTACAGTTTTGGGATAGTTCCATTCCTTTTTTAAAAAGCTGTACTGAGGTTTCCAGTGGTAGTTCGCCGCTTTCCAACTGCTGCACAATCTCTTCAAGTTGTTTCAGTCCTTCTTCAAAAGAAAGGGATTCGGTTTTCTTTCTGGGCATGATGTTATCCTTTCTCAATGGTGCATACGGACGAAGTCATGGATCCTTTTGCAAAATGCGTTCGAACCACTTCATCCACTTGACAGGAAACTGGTGAAGTAAGCAGTTTACCGTCCAGTGTTTCCGTCAAGGTATAGCCTCTTTGCAATACGCCGTAAGGATCTAAGGCAGATAAACGTGCGGTCAAAATGGCCAGTGCCTGGGATTTTTCTTTTTTATAGTGATCCCAACTATTTTTCAATTTTTCACTGGTACGGTCCAGTTCCATCTCGGCGCCTTCCCATAGCCGCTCCGGATGGGTCAGTGTCCAGGATGAAGAAAGATGTTCCAAGCTTGTCTGGGACCTTGCCAGGCTTATCTCCACGGTGCGAACCAGACGCTGGCCTAACTCCATCACTTTTTCCCGGTCGCCCGTGCGATCTGGTACGGCAAGTTCCGCTGCTGCAGATGGTGTAGGAGCCCGTAAGTCAGCTGCAAAATCACTTAAAGTAAAATCTACTTCATGTCCGACAGCACTAATCACAGGAATTTGTGAGGCTGCTATAGCACGTACCACACCTTCATCATTAAACGCCCATAGATCTTCCATACTGCCCCCGCCACGGCCTACTATCAGCACATCGCATAAACCATGACGATTCATGAACTGGATACCGTGAATAATTTCTTGAGGAGCATCCGTACCTTGGACTTTTACCGGGTAGAGTCGAAGCGCTACGCCAGGATCCCTTCGTCCACTGACATTGATAATATCCCGGACCGCAGCCCCTGCTGGACTTGTAACAATTCCTACCACTTTAGGACGAAGAGGAAGCGGTCGTTTCTTTTCCGGAGCAAACAGTCCTTCGGCCTGCAATTTTTGTTTCAAGGCCTCAAACGCCACCATCAAGTTCCCAGCCCCCAGCGGCATCAACATATCTACATAAAACTGGTAAGCACCGTCCCGTTCATACACATCAATCCGTCCAAGGCCCAGTACCTGATCGCCATTTTTCGGAAGCGCTTTCAGCCGTCTGGCATTGCCAGCAAATAGCACCGCTTTTAATACGGTATTGCCATCCTTTAAATAAAAATAACAGTGGCCGGAAGGATATTGCTTAAAATTCGAGATCTCTCCCTGGATCTGCAGATTGGTAAAGACAGGTTCACTGTGAAACAGCTGTTTCACCATGCGGTTGATTTTCGATACAGTATATACTTTTCCTACAATCATAGGAAATTCCTCACTTTTTGTACGCCAAGCCAAGCATTTCCAACGGCGCCATCCACACTGCACGCAGGCGTTCCGGCCCAAATTTTAATTGATGACGGCACAAGATTCTTTTGTAATTGTTGCCGGATTTCATGATTGGCACTGACACCGCCACACAAATAAACATCCTGGATAGACTCTTTTTTACATAAATGCAGCAGTACGTTTGCTAGTCCCCGAGCAATACACTGCTCTGTTCCCAGGGCAACCGCAGCAGGATCTGCTCCTTGCTGGATCGCGCGCAGAGCTGCGCTACAAGGTCCAGATAAACTCATCTGGTTTTGCGCTGTCCAGACTTTCAAAGGAAGTGGCTTTCCCGCTTTCTTAGCCAGCGTTTCCAGCTGGGCCCCTGTGGGAAAAGAAAGCCCCAGGGCCACTCCTACTCTATCAATAAATTGCCCTGCATGTAGGTCTATACTGGTTCCGAGCGGCGTGAAAGAAACGCCCAGGGGATTTTCTATTTCTTTTTTGCAGAGTAAAAAATCCGTGGTACCCCCGGAAATATGCGCCAATAAGAAACGCTCCCTTGGTTTTTGCTTTAAAGACCAAAGCACAGCATACAAATGATTGTGCTGATGGGTGGAATCTATACGTGGAATGTGGAGTATTTTTGCCAGACTTCGACCCAAGCCTAAGCCTGGCAAAAAAGCAGGCATATAGGAATCTTCCCTAGGTCTGGGCCGTTCACTGACGCAAATGACCTCGACATCCACATCGCGTAGCGGCAGTTGTTCTACCAGCGCAGGTAAATTCCGAGTGTGTTGGTACACCATTTCCGACTGGGCAAGTCCTTTGCGTCCATGGGAAACTGTAAGGACTTTACGGCAATCTGCCAACAGAACGCCATCTTCGCCCATAAGTGCCAGACTGGTGGTATAGCAACTGGTATCAATTCCCAAGATAGCCTTTTCAGGCATGTTTTTTCACCAGGGTGCCTAATAATCCATTGATAAATACAGGAGAATGGTCTTCCCCATATATTTTGGCCAGTTCTACTGCTTCGTTGATGGCTACTGCTGGGGGGATTTTCTCCTCACCGTAGAACATTTCGTAGGCTGCCATTCTGAGAAGGTTGCGGTCAATGCCCCCCATCCGTTCCATTTTCCAGTCCGGATTCATGGTATTCATTTCTGCATCAATCGTATCCAGATTGCTTCGCACGCCACTGACCACTTGCAGGGCATAGTGCAGATCTTTTTTTGTTGCTTTTGGGAGGTCGCTCTCCCCTGCCATAAAATCCACCGTATCTTCCAGATCCTGCGATTCATTAAAATCCAGGGCAAACAAGCTGCGCAAAGCAACCGTCCTAGCTTCTCTTCTGCTCATGCTGTTTAAAGCTCCTTTACTTGCATAAAATTATTTGTGATACGGGGGAAGCCAGTTATCCAATAGATCCACAAGATCGTCCCCTTCATCCATTTTATTCCCGATATAAAATCCCAAACCGATACATAAGAGCAAAAACACAGCCCGGAAAAATCCTAAAAGTAAAAATAAAATCCCTACCAAGAGCCCTGTAGTAGCGCAGATGACCCGCCACCGGCTTGTTGCAAACAGTTTGCGTAAAATTTCCTGCCACATGGCGACACACCTCCTACTCCTTGGCTTTGATATGCTTAAAGAACACATCCACATCTGCCACTTCCACGCCAATGACATTGCGAATATTTTTCTTTACAGTACGCTTCACTTCATCCGTGGTATCCGGGATATTAATCCCTGGCTCAATAGAAGCATTAATACGAACCATCAATTGGTTGTTTTTCAGCAATTTCACCCGAACTTTGGAGCCAAACACACCATATACATCATTGGTAAAACCGGCCACATAATCTTCCATGGCACCTTGGCTCACATGGATCTTGCCATCGGCGCCGTTGTCAAATGTCAGGTCATTGCTGCCGCTCCGGCTCCAGCTGGCAACCAAAAGCCGCATACTCACCAAGAAAACCACGACGCCTGCTGCCGCATACTCCCAGCGGCCCGGTACTCTTGCTGCAAAATTCATAAGATTCTCCATCGGGATCCAGTTAAAACTGACGATGATCAGCAGCACGCTTGCTACTGCCATAAAGCAGGTATACAGGGTTAAAATAATCCGATCAAAAATACTCATAACTTTGCCTCTGTTTCAGACGCGTCCACCGGCTGTGCCGCTTCGTCCGGCGCCTTGTCTTCCGGTTGGGGCGCTTCCAGTGTATTTGTCTTTGCCGCATACACTGGTTCTTCCTCCCACTTTTTCATCAATGCCTCAGTATCGTCTTTAGCAGTGAGTTCCTTATTTTTTTCCTTCTTGACTCCTTCTACATGGATGTCCACTGCGGTCACTTCAAATCCTGTCATTGCTTCTACAGATTCTTTTACTTTTTCCTGGAGCTTAATGGCTACGTCCGGGATATTGTATCCATAGGTGATGATCACATGCACTTCCACCCGTACAGAGTGCCCTTCCGTTTCTACTTTTATTCCTTTTGAAAAGTTCTGCTTGCCCAGCATATCCGTCAGACCTTCCCGGATGCCGCCACTCATGGCATAGACGCCATTAACTTCACTGGCTGCTAGGCCCGCCACAATGCTCAGGACTTCATCGGCCACCTTGATATCGCCCATCTCATCCCGGACAGGATCTTGTTCCAAAGGGACTTCCGCTTCCAGCTTCTCTAGGTTGTCTTTATCTTCTTTCATGGACTGTCTCCTTAGTCGTAAATTTATACATTTTTACTCTCTTATTGTACCACAGATGGCAGTAAACGAATAGTCCTAACTGCGCACCACAATACAGGGCAGCATCCCCCCATCTATCAGACTCATACACTTTGATAGATGGGGGGATGCCATATACGCGCCTATTTCACAAAACTGATTCTGCCAAAGTACGGTTAAGGATTTACCAACGCCCCCAGCAGTTGTTGTGCTTCTTTTTTTTGGGCAGCTATGGGTACATCTTCGGATAAGGGTACCACATTGGCTATAGGAGATATGGTTTGCCCGGGCAGTTGCCGATTATAAAAGGACTCCAGCTCTGTATCCTCGTTAGTGAGAGCATAAAAAATATTCATGCCTTTGATGGTAACAGCCACCGGTTTCCCGCCTTTTTGGTAACGTATCGGAGCAAGTGACAATAAATATTTATAGGCCATTTCCGGCATCAATTCCTGGAGGACTTTTCGTTTATAACTATATTTAGCATCCAGGATCAGATAATTTTCTCTGTATCCCTGCTGCCATTTTAGCACATAGTCCGGGGTATAGTGATGTCCTTCTTCCAGGGCTCTATACGCATACGTAGTACTCCGGTATAAATGGATCCCGGTCTTTTCCCCCTCGTCTACATCACTGAGCGTAGGCTGGAAATATAAGGTAAGGGTCTCCCCCTTTTTGGTAAATTCGAACACATTGTGATAGGCCGCGCCCCGGGGATCCCTCCGTCCGTAATTCTGGTGTCTGGCTCCTGTCAAACAATATCCCAGGCCACGCATCCATAAAAGGAGCTTTACCAGTACATAGACTTCATACACAAAGGTATTTTCATATAGGCCCAACAACATATTTTCCCGGGGAAAATGCCGGTCTGTCTGTTTATACCAACGATGAATACACCAGTAAATCCGCCGGTATTGCGGGATCCTAAAAAACGGCTCTGTTGGTTCTGGTTGCGTCCGGCAATCCAAAGGCGATACAGGCAGTATGTTAGTGTACAGCCCCAATAATTCCCGGGCTTTTTCCTCCAGATCCTTACAAATCTTACGAAAGTCACGGACTTTTTCCTGGGCGTTTTCATATAAGACATAGGAAGATAGCAAATAGCCATCCCGCGTTTTTTCTGGTAAATCCAATGTCTCCAGAACGGACTGGATTTCTTTTTCCATCTCTTCCAATTCAAAAAGTAAACGTTGTAAAAACCCTAAGACAACTTGGTTTTCATACACATCCCGGCTGATCTGGTGCTGTGGCATTAGCATTTTTTCAGGCAGGTAGTGTTTGTCAGCCCAGGAAATCCCGTCCACCGATTGGCGGAGATACTCTGGATGCTGCACCAGATACTGCAGGGAACGGGCATTGACCTGCTGGACTTTCTCTGTCCAGTCAACCACTTCTGTTGCAGCCAGTGTACTGCGGCAGTTGGCCTTAAAAAATCCGTAGGTTTCTTCGTAAACGTGAAGAATATTTTCTAAAAGCTGCAAACTAGAACGAAAGTCCTGCACCGGAGCCGCTTCTTCAGAAGTTTTTCGCTCCCCTTTAGCCGCTAGCAGCACTTCCTGATGGGCATAGATGGTTTCCAGCATGGATTTTAAATTTTTTTGTTGCCGGGATGGAGAAATGAGTACAGGGAGCCATTCGCTATAAAGTGTTTCTTGCTCTCCATTTTTCCGTTTAACGGTAATTTCCAGTTCTACAAGGCCCATATAGTAGGCAAATAACGTTCCATTGCTGTGAAATATACCGCTAGCTGGATCAAAGTACCCATTAACGGGTTTTCCATTTAGAGAAATTGCCATATCTGTCACGGCTTCCTCTAGATCCACCTTCACGCCATAGGTAAGATTTTCCCGTACCCCTGTATTTTGACAGGCTTTCAGTACAGTTTCAGGAGCATAAATACCGGGTTCCCGGTAAAGTCGGATGGGCAAGAGTCTTCCTCCTTCTTCCAATAAGGTCACGTATTCCATAGTATGTCCTTACTGAAAGAACTTGTAAAACTTCATACGACGATTACCATAGGCAATCATCCGATCCAGCAATGTTGCACTTTGTCGCAGATGATTACTGGAACATGTATCCCGCAGGTTTTGTAAGAACACCTCATACTCAGAGCCATGGCCACTGAGTTTAGGCAGAATTTTTTGGGCCACAGCATAATCCAGGGCAATGATACCGGGCTTATTGTCATTTTCTTTCTCCATGACCTGGCTGGCAGCTTTCCAGTATTCATGGATAGCGGTGTCGATCCGCGTACTGAGACGGATGTTTTGCTCTTGCAGATGTTCTTTAAGAGAATCATAAATCCCTTGCTCTACACGGGAGAAATTGCTGTTTTCCCGGGGAGCAACACCAAAGGCACTCTGCAGCTGCGTCCATGAAATAAGCATACAGTCCTGATCTGTAAGCCCTCTCCCCATCCGTGGTACATAGTCATTTTCTGGCAGACTAATGATCCACGCCCTGTCTATCAACCTGGGTGACAAAGTCTCAGTGGTATGATCATTATTCATGGTGGCCACGAAACGAAGCGTTTGCGGAACATGGATGCTATACCCATTCCCCAAGTTCAGGGTATGGCTTTCTTCCGGATCATCACACACGTTCATGAAATCAGCCCAGTAATATTCCATAGGGCTCAGATTGGCTTCGTCCAGCAAAAAGACGAACGGATATTGATGAAGACCTTTTTGTTGCTCTACATCCAAAAGCCGCAGGGATTCAAAAATATCTCGATTACTTTCCTCAAAGGCTTTGGTCAGGGGATTATAGTACCCTATAAAATCTCGTTTACTGGTCCAGCCCCGTTCTACGGATACCGGTATATAGCGGTTTAAGGTCCCTATCACGTTTTGTGGTCCCAAGCGTTTGTCAAACTGCGTTAGCCCCAGTACCTTGGCCATAATATTGCAAATAGAGGTTTTCCCGCTTCCAGGAGCGCCAGAAAATACTGTCAAAAAGCCCTGTGTCAAGCATATAAACAGATTTAAAATCACATTCCGCCCATATAGGGGCCGTTCTTTTTGTACACAGCTCACTAAATAGTCCAGGAGTTGAGCCGTGGTCATGGAAGAACTGGGGATTTTAGCTACCCATTTGGCCATAGCTTCCATATTTTTTTGCTTATCTGTACCCAACTTGGGGGCAGGAGGTCGAACTTTTTTTACTTCCGGATGTGTCTCGGAAAAATCTGCTATAAATTGTTTTACCCAATCCTGTTTTTTTTGTCGAATAAGATACTTATATAAAAATGCACCTACCTTATCATTGACTTCCTGCATATTTTCCGCATGCTGTAGAAGGGTTTCAATCCTTGCAATGCGCTCCTCACGAATGGATTGTGGGACCATTGCAAAAAGCGCATGTCTTTGCCGATCTAAAAATTCACGAAGCTTTTGCGGTGAAATTTCTTCCGTTTCTCCCAATTTTCCCAAAGCTTGCAGTAGTGCAGCGTCCGGCATAAGGTCCTCAGTATGGGTTAGGGAGCTGGGTCGCAGTTGGTATAAATCCCAGCTGTTTTTTTCCTGGCGGCTAGCAAGTGTCCCATCTGCCGGGGTTATCGTTACAACTTGCAGGGCTGCCGCATTATAGACGTCTAAAAGATACTGGTGATCCGGAACATTAGGTTGTAAATAATATCCGTAGCGGTTACTATGGAAAATAATATAAGGGCCTGCTACTTGTCCACTTGTAAGGCGCAGAAAGATCTTTTCCCCCTTATAAATATGGGAATCTCGGATCCGCACTATAGCATTCTGTGATAGGGAATCTTGAAGGCAACTTTCTGGCAGCAAGGTATAAAGTCCCAGTTCATCACCAAAGCGTAAACTACCATTTTTTATGGCATCCACACCGGCGATGCGACATCCGGTAGCCCGCAGATTTCCACGCCCATCCTTATTTTCCAGTAAGTCTTCCGGGGTAAACCGGAGAAAAATCAGATCGTTTTCGTGGAAGTGCTCTTCCATAAATTTCTGATCTGGATAGGTGTAGCTCAGGTTAAGGTTCTGATATTGTTGGGAATTGGGCAACAGTGATGACAAGGACTCCTGGGAAAGGGCCGTATATTCTTTACCATCCCAAGTTCCTAGTGGAACAAAATTATAAAAATTATCTACGATATTGATTTTTCCCACATACCAGATCCCTTCTGGTAAGGGGTTCGTAGCAACTGGCTTATCGGGGTCTTCGGTAGTAGGAATACCATTTTCTGCGGCGCTAGCATCGCTTGTCTCAGTATGATCTGTCTGAGCGTTTTTTTCTTCTAGTGATGGAACTAATTTTTCATCAGGTAAAGCCTCCCGTATGGTATCTGATTCGTTCTTAGCATCGTCCTGTTTTAGCGCTTGCCAACGGGTTGTCATTACCCGATTGACCCCTTGCTTGACCTCTTCTGCGATGGGAATTTGCAGCAACTTAAAGGAAAACCATAAGATATCCAATCGGAAGGAAAAACCTTTTTCTTTAAATATTTCCTGACATTTTCCAGCAAAGGCAGCCATTTGCGTTACGTCATAGTTTTGAATCTGGGACCATTTTTTTTCGTCTTCGCCTAACAGCGTTTTCAAGGTAATTTTTGTGTCCAACAAAAACAGGGTAGCAATATTATTTCCCATGCTTACATAGGACGGGTCCCCTGCCTTATAGAGTTCAACGGCAATAGGTCGCATTTGCCGCTGCACGCGCAGAGAATTTTTGGTCAGTTTTCCCAGGCGCATAATATATTTACGGTACTGATTATTTTTGGCCCGGATAGGATGGATCATGGTCTCCATAGGGACAAAATCAAAAAGCAGTTTCAGCTCGGTGTCTGAAGCTATTTCCGGCAGATTGTCCGGCAACTGGAGGCCAAATTTTGCCTCCATCCTGGCATTTTCTCTTGCTGATCTCATACCAAGCCTCCAAACTGTATAAATGATACTATATAAAAAATGCTAAGTTTCTTGTGAACAAGAATAGTAGCAGCCATTAGGAAAAGAAGGCTTCCAAAGCTTCTTCCACAGTCCGCACTTGGATTACATGATTGGGGACTTTGCCCTCTGGGAAGCTGTTCCATGGGACTACGAATTTATGAAAGCCCAATTGTGCGGCTTCTTTAATTCTCCGCTCGGTAAGACCGATGCGGCGCAGTTCACCAGTGAGTCCCACTTCTCCCAGTGCTAGGATCCCAGTAGGCAGGGCACAATTGCGGTAACTGGAAACAAGAGCCCCTACTATGGCAAGATCTGCTGCTGGTTCTTTAATTTTCATGCCCCCTACGGCACTAACATAGGCATCCTGATCTCCAAAATTCATGCCACAGCGTTTTTCCAGTACAGCCAACAGCATATTGACCCGGTTAAAATCCACACCTACCACTGTGCGTCTAGGAAGACCAAAAGGTGTATGGCTGACAAGGGCCTGGATTTCAGATAAGATGGGACGATTTCCTTCTACTACAGCAGTTATAGCACTGCCTGGTACCGCTTGCGAACGGGTTTCCAGAAACAATCCTGAGGGATTAGACACTTCTTTTAACCCCTCTTCTTCCATGGAAAAAATGCCGCTTTCACTGGTGGAACCAAACCTATTTTTTAATGCGCGCAATACGCGGTAGGTATACGAACGGTCCCCTTCAAACTGGAGCACCACATCCACCATGTGTTCCAGTAGGCGGGGACCTGCAATATTTCCTTCTTTGGTCACGTGTCCGATGATAATTACGGCAATTCCTGTTTCTTTGGCAAAGGTAAGCAGTTTAGCCGTGCATTCCCGCACTTGCCCCACGCTGCCAGCAGCTGTTTCCAGTTCCTCATTGTACATCGTCTGGATAGAGTCAATCACTAGAAGTTTAGACATGACTTGCCGGGCTTCGGTTAAAATGGTGCCTAGCTCCGTCGCCGTCATAATTTGAAGGTTCTCACTGGCTTGTCCCAGTCTTTCGGCACGCATCGCTGTCTGGGCTTCGCTTTCTTCACCGGAAACATAGAGAACTTTTTCTCCATGGGACGCCGTTTTCATGGATACATCCAGCGTTATGGTGGATTTGCCTATACCAGGAGACCCAGCCAAAAGGAGCAACGAGCCCGGAACAATCCCGCCTCCCAGAACGCGGTCAAATTCACGGATACTGGTTTTAAGACGTGAAACTTTCACCATAGCCACTTGTCCAATGGTTTTGGGTTTGGGCCGTTCTGTCACTTGCAAATAGGAAGGACGCTGCTTGGTAGGGGTTGTCTGTGCTTCTGCTTCTTCCACCAGCGTATCCCACTTGCCACATTCCGGGCATTTACCCAGCCATTTGGCACTGGCATACCCGCAATTTTGGCAAACATAACGGGTTTTCGTCTTAACCACGATGACTCTCCTCCAGCATTGTACGGTAAGCGCTTTTAATGATTTGTAGTTTTTCTTCCGTTGCTACATGATCCCCTAAAATAGCAAGAAAATATCGCAATATACTGGCTTCCCGTGGTGTAATCATTCGATTCTGCTGCAGGATGCCAACCAGTTCTTCTCCTGTTTCAATCTTTTTAACCGGCGGCAGTGCATTGGGTGTGGGCATCTGCGGCTGGGGCAGACGAACAATCCGAATGAAGCCTCCATTCCCACGCTTGGATTCTACTTCAAACCCCCTGTCCGGGGTAAAACGGGTAGTCAGGGTATACGTAATTTGGCTAGGTGCACAGGATAATTTTTCCGCCAATTGGCTGCGTTTCACATTGACAGTATCTTCTTCCCCTGCAAACAGTTCCTGAATAATAAATTGTTCTATTACATCTGCTACATTTCGCATTGTACAAACCTCCCTGTGGAAAGTGCTAAGACTTTCTTACAGGATTATTATATTTGACTTTTTGACATTTTTCAAGAGGGAGGCAAGCCTCCCTTTATCCTGCTACTTCTTGTACTCTTGCGCCAGTTTTTTAAAGAGCGACAGACTCTTCTCTATGGTGCTACGGGAAATGCAGTAACTGGCCCGGAAATAACCAGGACAGCCAAAATCTGTACCAGGCACCAGCAGCAAATCATATTTTTTGGCCCGTTCACAAAATGCATAGTCATCTATTTCCAAACATTTTGGAAATAGATAAAATGCTCCCTGGGGTTTTAAAACCGTAAAACCAGCATCTTTTAAGCCCTGGTACAGCAGTTTTCCGTTTTCCTCATAGGGTTTAATATTGGAAGGTTTTCCTGCGCAGCGTGCAACAACCAGCTGCCACAGGCTGGGTGCGTTCACATGGCATTCCACGCGGGCCGCCCCGGCAATGGCTCCATAGACTTTAGCAAAATTTGTCACGGCACTAGGAATCACAATATATCCAATCCGTTCCCCGGGTAAGGAAAAGGATTTGCTGTAGGAATAACACACCAACGTATTCTTATAGTATAGAGGAATGTAAGGGACTTGAATATCTCCATAAATAATTTCCCTGTAAGGCTCATCACTAATCAGGAAAATCGGGTGCCCATACTCTTTTTCCTTAGATTCCAACAGACTGGTCAATCTTTGAATGGTTTCTTCCGTATAAACCACACCGCTAGGATTATTGGGAGAATTAACAATGACACCTTTGGTATGAGGTGTCAGCGTTTTTTCAAAAGCAGTAAAATCAATCTGGAAATCTTCTGTACGAGCAGGAACCACTGTTAGCGTTGCCCCGGTACTTTCTACAAAACAGCGGTATTCTGGAAAAAAAGGAGCAAATACTAGGAACTCATCTCCTGGTTCTGCCAATGCCTTGAAACAGATGGTGATTGCAGCAGCTGCTCCACTGACCATAAACAGATTGCCAGCCGTAAAGTCCGTACCAAAGCGATGGTTGATGTCTTTAGCCAGCGTCTCCCGCACCGCTGGATTTCCAGCCGCTACCGTATAACTATGGATATCCTGGGGCGGCAACGTATTCATAATATCCAGCACTGCTTGTTTGATATACTCAGGGGCCGGGACATTTGGGTTTCCTAGGCTGAAATCGCAGATATTTTCCGGGCCTACTTCTTTGGCCCGTCTTTGACCATATTCAAAAATCGTTCGGATTGTTGATTTTTTAGAACCCAGTTCAAACATCTTTTCATTCACCATATGTCACACCTCATCTTCCTTACTTGTAATACAGTTCTTTTGGGGGCAGAGAAAATCTGCTATTTACTTTGCCGCTGTCGTGGCATCCATACCACTGACAAAATCATACGGTAATTCCAGGACAAAGCGCATTCCTCGATTTTGGGAGCGGATCACCTGAAGTTTACCTCCCAAAAGTTCCGCCAAACGATATATGATGGAAATCCCCAGTCCTCCATTGCCACTTGCGCTAACTGTCTGAACCATGCCATAAGGCAAAAATACTTTTTCTGCCATTTCTTCTGGAACTTGCATGGCTGGGGCAACCAAAGTCCACTCCATCACGATCTGGTGACTGCGCACCAATTTTTGCCGGACACCGCACT
This sequence comes from Acidaminococcus sp., assembly GCA_019416065.1. Lineage (GTDB taxonomy): Bacteria > Bacillota > Negativicutes > Acidaminococcales > Acidaminococcaceae > Acidaminococcus. The sequence goes on from DXYB01000011.1 coordinate 24,329, forward strand.
GAATTTTTTCTCCAGTAGGAGTAAAGAGCAACGCACTGCTGAGTAAGTGATCCAGCAAAACCTGAAGACGCTTTTTATCTCCAATAACATGGGGGTAGAGAATGGGCTCGGTGCTATAGCTAAAAGTAATTTTCCGCTTCCCAGCTTCTTCTTGGTATACGTCATTCCATTTTCCCAGCATTTCTTCCATGTTAAACTGTTTTTGTACTGGATGCAGGGAGCCGTTTTCCAGGGCTGACAGATCATGAATAGCCTGATTGACTTTTTCCAGGTAGAGAATTTGTCCGGAGCTGTTTTGCAGCAGCTGTTGCTGTCTGTTCGATTCTTTTTCTATTTCCATCTCTTTTAAGGAATCCAGCAGTGTTTCAAGCGCCTGTTGGGAATCCTGGCTTACCTGATCCATAAATTGGCTTTTCTTCTCCGCCTCTTCCCGGGCTGCGTTCGCATCCAGGGATAATTGAGCACGGCGTTCCATTTCTTCACTCCGCGTAGTATCCACGTTCCGTTTGAGCAACAGGCACGACCGTTCATGGGCAACACCAGATCGTATGCCTTGTAACAAAAAATTGGTCCACTCAAAAGCATCATCGTTTTTCTTTTCCCGGGCAGTAAATTCAATCTGGCTGCAAGTTTTCATAGCTTTTTCGATAGACCCTTTGATAAATTCCGGGGTATACTTTCCAGCATCTTCTGGATGTAGAGGGCCAATCAAATCAGTCACGCCACCAATCTCATGACTTTCCGCATGAATTTTTCCATCAGAAAACATATAGCGTTGTACTTTCTGGTTTTTCCAATCCACATCTTCTATTTGGTCATAGGTTGTGCAAAGATGGGATAAGAGCCCATTGATCCGGTACTTAAACTGCCGCTCTTTGCGCACTTGGTACGTTCTGATGCGATAGCCCAAAAATAAGAGTATTGCCAGTAGCAGCAATAGTTTTCCAACAGGGTCCCCAGGGATTAGCCCGGCAAATTGTCCCTGTGTCAAGTTTTGGAAGAAACGTTGCAGTTGCTGTACCCATTGTATCGCCATATCCATGCTTAGCCTCCTTTTATTTTGCTACAAGTTGCTGTTTCAGATAGGCTTCCGCTGCCTTTACTTGGTTACTTCCTGCCTCGTCTTCAGCTGCAATCACTTGGTCAGGGGTAATTCCCACCTTATCAATGCTTCTGCCACTGGGTGTGTAATAATTTGCGATGGTTAGTTTAAGAGCCGTATCACTGCCTAGCATATAGACGTTTTGCACTACACCCTTGCCGTAGGTCTTTGTACCGAATAGTTTTCCTGTATGGGTATCCTGAATTGCACCAGAAACAATTTCAGCGGCACTGGCAGTACCATGATTGACCAGAACAGCGAGTGGAAAAGTAACTTTTTCCAGAGTAGATGTTTCTGTATCCGTACGGCCTTGCTTATCCGTTATGGAAACTATGGGCCCTTTAGGCACCAGATAGCGAGCTACCCCCACCCCACTTTGCAAAAGGCCGCCTGGATTATCCCGAAGATCCAGTACCAGGGCTTTCATCCCCTGTTGCTGCAGTTTTGTCAATTCTGTACCAAAATCTTTGGCCGTATCTTCGCTGAAATTGGTGATCCGGATGTATCCAATGCCATCCCCATCCATTTTACCGTAGACGGATTTTATTTTAATGTCACTTCGAACGAGGGTATATTCCTTAGCCTTTTCATTGCCTTGTTGGAGTGTAAGTACCACCTGTGTTCCATTTTGTCCCCGGATCTGTTTCACAACTTGATCCAGGCTTAGCCCCTTAAGCTCCTTGCCATTAATTTTAGTGAGCACGGCTCCCGCTTTGATTTCTGCCTTAAATGCCGGTGTATCCTCAATGGGTGCTACTACAATGAATTTCCCGTCTTTTACGCCCATCACCATGCCCACGCCGCCAAAATGCCCCTCGGTCATAGCTGATAGGGCGCTAAAGTCTTCCTGACTAAGATAACTGGAATAAGGATCTCCTAAAATACCCACCATGCCTTTTAAAGCGCCATCATAGAGTTTCCCTTGATCCACGTCTCCAACATAATGCTGCTGAATGAGATGCAGCGTTTGTGCCACCCGCATCAGCGGCCAAGGATTCCCCACCCAGCTTTTTAAGAGTAAACAGGTCCCGCCGGCAAAAGCCCCAAAGGACAATACCACGGCTCCTACCAAATGCAGGATTGTAAACCTTTTTTTCACGCTATTTTCGCTCCTTTACGGCAGATACCGCAAGGGGGACGTTACTTCCCCATGCAGCCGCACTTCAAAATGACAGTGAGGTCCTGTTGAATTTCCTGTACTGCCTGCCAGCGCAATGGTCTGGCCTTTGGACACGGTTTGACCAACACCCACGGTAAAAGAAGAGTTGTGCCCGTAGAGTGTTACCATGCCCCCACCGTGATCAATCATTACCGCATTGCCATATCCACCCATCCAGCCAGCAAAAATTACACGTCCGCTGTCGGCAGCATGGATCGGTTCCCCATAATCCGCCCCTATATCAATCCCAGAATGGAAAATCCGGGATTTAAAAATCGGATGAATCCGCCAACCATAAGGAGAGGTAATCGGCCCGTAAAGCGGCCAGCTAAGCTGTCCTGTGCCGTGAGCCCGACCTTGCAGCCGGCCTTCTTCCTCCATCCGTTTGATCATGGCAGTAATCTGCGCACTGCTCTTTTGCAGTGCTTCATATTCCGCATCCAGCTGGGCCTTTTCAGCCAGAGCCTGTTGATACAGCTGCTGGCGTTCTTTGGTCTTTTCTGCAACCAATTGTTTTTTTTCAGTTACGAGTTTATGCGTATTGTCCAGTTCCTTTTTTTTGGCATCCAGCCGGCTCTTTTCGGTTAGCAGCGCCTTGCGTTGGGTCTCTACCTGATCAATCAAAGAAAAATCCCGCTGGATAATGCGCTGCAAAAGGTACATCCGCGAAGAAAAGTCTTGGAAATCCGCTGCGCCTAAAAGCACATCCAAATAATTGATCTGTCCATTTTCATAAATATCCCGCAACCGTTTTTTGTACATGGCACGAGTTTTTTCATAGGCTTTTTGTTTAACAGCAAGGGCCTCTTCATTTTGCCGGATCTCAATGGAGAGCGCTTGTTGTTGGTGTTCTACTTGTGCCAGTTCCTTTTGGGCCTGCGCCAGTTCATTCTGGGATTCCAGTAGACGTTCCACTGCATTGCCTACCTCTCGCTTTTTGGCTTGTCGCTGTGCATCTTTTTGTTCCATCTGCTGCTGGACTTGGTTTAACTGATTCTTTTTATCTTGAATAGATTCTGCCCAGGTCGTAAGCCCAAGCTGCGATGAAAGCAACAATGTAAGCAGTAGTGCCGCTTGTTTATTCATGGCACCGCCTCCTTACACCTTGAGGAACCGTTGCAGGCTCAGCATACTACCCAAAGCGCCTATAAGTGTTCCCACAAGGACAAGTCCGGCTCCTAAAATGCCCATCATGGGCCAATAAGGCAACAGGGGAAAGAAAGCCAGTGTACCATAAATACGTTCCTGTGCTGCTAAGTAGAGCTGATTCAGTGCTAGTGCTGCCAAAAGAGCTCCGGTAAAGCCCATGAGCATCCCTTCCAAGATAAACGGACACCTAATAAAGCTATCTGTCGCCCCCACGTATTTCATGATGTTAACTTCTCGGCGGCGAGCAAAGACGGTAATCCGAATGGTGTTAGAAATAATAAATAGTGTAGCCACTGCTAGCAGAAAGATCAACAAAAGACCTCCCAGACGCAATATCCGGGTCAAGCGAAAGAGATTTTTTACCGCTTCCTGTCCAAAGCGAGCTGTTTCTACCCCTGGCATTTTTTCTATTTGAGGCACCAATTTAGCAATTCGCTCCGGTTGATCCACCTGTACTTCAAAGGAGGCTGGAAAGGGATTATCTTCCCCCAAAGCATCCAATAATCTCTGCTGATCCCCCAGCCGTTTCTTAAATTCGGTAAGCGCCTGTGCCTTGCTTATCGCTGTCACTTCTACGACGCCCTCATTATTTTTCAGGACTTTTTCCATCTGCGCAAGCTGTGGGGCTGTAGCCTCATCCTTCATATAGACTGTAATCTGTACCTGATTTTCCAGATGCGTTGCGATATTATTCACGTTCAGCACCATGACCAGAAACATGCCCAGTACCAGAATGGATAATGCCACTGTTGAAATGGAGGCAATTGTCATCAATGAATTTCGTTTCAGGGACGTAAAGGTTTCTTTTATATAATACTCCAGTGTATTAAAGTTCATACCCGTAGACTCCTTTGCGTTCATCCCGAACAATACGTCCGTTTTCTATGGCAATAACACGTTTTTGCATGTAGTCCACCATGGTTTTATCGTGGGTAGCCATAATGATGGTCGTCCCATTATGATTGATCTGAGAAAAAATGTTCATGATATCCATACTGGTTTCCGGATCCAAATTTCCTGTAGGTTCATCGGCAATGACCATCAAAGGATCGTTAACAATGGCCCTGGCAATAGCAACGCGCTGCTGCTCACCACCGCTCATTTCTCCAGGATAATTGTCCATCCGGTCCTTGAGACCCACCAGTTCCATGACTTCCTGTACTCTGGATTTAATTTTTTTACGAGGGGCTTCAATAACGCGCATAGCAAAGGCCACATTTTCAAAAGCAGTGCGGTCGTTTAACAGGCGAAAATCCTGGAACACGATGCCCAGTTGCCGCCGCAGATAAGGAATATCCTCTCTGTGCAGCTGCATAACGTCCACCCCATCTACCAGGATTTGTCCACTGGTAGGTTCAATTTCCCTGGTAATCAGCTTCATAAATGTGGATTTACCCGCACCGCTAGGCCCCACTAGAAAAACGAACTCTCCTGATTGAATATGTATATTGACATCTGTCAGGGCGGCTGCCCCGCCCGGATATGTTTTCCCTGCGTGATGCATAATGAGCATTTCGGGCACCTCCTTATTAGGTTTTATTTCGGGGCAAGAGTGCTAGTGCCCGCTGTAAGTTAATAATGGCTTCCTGGCGTAGGGCCTGAATCTTGTGGCTGGGCTGCCTGCCATCTTTATGCCACAACGCTCTCGCTGCTTGTACCATCTCATTTGCTGTGATCGTTTCAATATTTCCTGCAATTACGCCGTCCATACCCTTAACAAAGCGATCCACCTTCGGATCATAGGATACTGCCATAAAGGGCACATGATTCAGTGCGGCGAAAACCAGTGCGTGGAGACGCATCCCAATAAGTAAATGGCAACAACGCACTAGATCCTGGTATCCCTGGGTAGAACATTTAGAAGGCAGAATACGCACTGCATCCCTAGTTTTCATCTGGATTTGTACGCGGTGAGAAAGTTCCTGGTCGGCAGGAAATTGCAAGGGGATAAATAAAATTTGCGCATGATAAATTGCGCTTAATTGATCTGCTGCCTTGGCAAATTCCTTGATATACCGTTCTTCCCCTTTCCAATGCCTAAGAGCCATGCCAATAATCGGGCGCTCCAGATCAAGGCCTAAAGAAATAAGCTGCTTTTCCCCCGCCTTCTGTTTTCCCTCTGGCAGGGAAAATACAGCGTCACTTGTCACATGCACCGTATTTTCTTTAAACCCCATGTGTTTTAAATCATTCAGTGAGCCATCATCCCGTACGGTAATCAAATCTGCTTTTTGGCAGATATAATGAGTAAGCCAGCGGGCGAATTGTCCGTGAATAGGGCCAATGCCTTGGGCAAAAAGCATAATTTTTTTCCTAAAGAGAGCAGCTAACCCTATGATGAATAGGTAGTAAAAGAGACTTACCTGACTGGTCACATTTTGCAACAAACTGCCTCCACCGGAAAGCAATAGGTCAGTATGCCGCATTGCTCGGAAAATACCAAAAAAATCGAAGCGATGGATTGATTTTACCTGTTGTAATGATTGTGTAAGTTCTGGATGACCGGACAAAACCGTCAGCTCTACCTGGGGATCCTGTGCCCGCAGTCCGGTAACGATCGCCGTTAGCATGGCTTCATCCCCGGCATTGGAAAAGCCATAGTATCCAGAAATCAGAATCTTACGCAAGCCCTCTCCTCCTCTGCCACGTCTTCCATAAGCGGTAGCCACATGCAAACAAGCACAGGGCTAGCAGCCCCAGTACTAAACCGACTAAGTAACCGTCCCAGGCACGAGTATAGCTCAACAATATGGGGGAGCGCATATGGCAAAACGTCTGTACGGCGCTACCTTGCCCAATGACGGCTCCTACCGTGCATAGTCCATAAAACCATACAGGTAGTTTTTTCCACGCAGCCCAAGCCGCCAGGAAGAAGGCAGGATGCCCAATGAGAAATTCTTTCTCCCGAGGGCGCGCGCGCATAGTTTCTTCCAAGAACCAGCGGAGCTTAATTTCAATGCCAGGTACTGGTACGCCCGCAGTATGGCCACTGCGACCAATAAATACCCAGGCTACGAAAGTAAATACTCCAAGGATCACAAGAGTCTTTAGTGTCAATGGGCGGGATAAAAAGTCTCGAATCCGCCGTAACGGTACTATCCAGGATTCTCCCTTCTGCCACAGGCCATGGGTACGAACAAAAAGCAAGAACGTAAGGAACACAGGTAGCATAAAAGTCGCCTTAACGCCCCGGTATATATCCAGTTCCAACAGAAAACGGGTATCGCTTAAGACAGCTCCAATCATGGAAGCGCCTACCAAGCTAAGGAGCAGCGTTTCAAACAAATGCATGACACTACTAGCGGCCACTTTTAACAAGGATCCTTGTCCATTATTATCCCAAATAGCCATCATGCGGCTTATGGATAGCACAGGGAAGATAACGGCTGCGCCCAAGGCGATCCCCTGTCGCGTTAAAAGGGTCAAAGGTCCTACGGCGATACCTGCACAAAGTAGAATCCCTAACAATACGGCCAGTTTAGCATAGTGTGTTTCCCGCAAAAATCCCATTTTAAGAAAATACAAACACCAGGCAGCAGCCAGGGAAAAAGCCATGGGAATATAAAATAATCGGCTGGGCTGGTATACTTGATAAATCGCTGCCGGACCACTTTGAAATCCCTTGCGGCGCACATCCTGTGTCACCTGCTCCACATAGTCTAAATTCGTCTGAAGAAGCGTTTTATTATCCCGTGGTGTCAGAAAAGTTTTAATATAGTTCACCCGAATATTACGTTCTTCGTCGGATAAGGACCAACGCCGAAAAGCATCAAACACTTCCATTTTACGCTGCTCGGCATCGGCGATCACATAGGTTCTTGCCCCCTGGTAATGCATAAATCTTGCCAGGTCGGTCAGTCCTTCCAGCTTGATGAACTGCAGCTGTGTGACACCTTCCACCATACCTAGCGTAATATGACGACGCAGCAATTCGTCCCCAACAAAAGACAGCTGGTCAGGATTGCCAAGCATCTGCTTGCCGCTGCCGAGGATCAGGGAAATATGCGCACCACTTTGATCCAAACGTTTGAAAAAGGCTTTCACTTGCTCTTTTTCACTAGCTGCTTGGGCCGTATACCTGGCACAATAATTGGTAGGACGAATGGCAACCATAAATCCATTTTTCGTAACGTCTTCCAATTCGTCGGTGCTGGGTCCCAGGTCCATCTCCCGTGCGCCTCGTTCATCACCAGCAACCGCATTCTTGCTGTTCAGCATGTCCCCGGTAAACTGATAAATCCGGGGAGAGGCATTCATTTCTTGGATTCGTTCAGGCCCAAAACGCAGTCGGATATCTTCCGCGGTTTCTTGTAACGCACGTTCACTAGTGCCAGCCATCAGATACACGGCATCTACCTTAAAATCCGCCCGATTGACTACCTGCTGCCATAACGGAGAAAGACTTCCTGCGTTTTTTTGCTGCAAGAGCTCTGTCCCAGTAATAGCAGTAATGCTCCCATTCTGTGCCAGCTTATCCAAACTGGTGTCAAAAAGCGCCAGGGTCGTAACTCCACGCTTTTTAAATTCCTTAAAGACTTGCTCCTTGGGAACGCCTTCATTTTGAGCCATCCGTACCAGGGAATTATATTCCATTACGGTTTCTATAGTTTTATTGGCGTTTTCTACCTGTGCCCTTTGAAAATTGAGATAGAGCGTGGCACAGAGCCCCACTCCCACCAAGGCAAGAAATAGTTTATAATATCGTTTCATTTTACTGCTTCAGGCTCCGTAAATAGGCTTCCACAAACGGATCTAAATCCCCGTCCATCACAGCCTGCACATTGCTGGATTCTGCACCCGTCCGGTGATCCTTGACCATCGTATAGGGCTGGAATACATACGAGCGAATTTGGCTGCCCCATTCAATGGCTTGATAATCGCCAGCAATCTCACTAATTTTTTCATCCTGGATTGCTTTTTCATATTCATAGAGTTTGGCCCGTAACAGCTGGAGGCAGCGTTCTTTGTTTTGGAGCTGACTCCGTTCATTCTGGCATTGCACCACAATACCAGTAGGAATGTGAGTCATCCGTACGGCGGAGGATGTTTTGTTGACGTGCTGCCCGCCGGCGCCGCTGGCCCGGTAGTAATCTACACGGACATCATCCATATTTAAGTTTACTTCTACCGTATCATCCAATTCTGGCATCACATCCACCGCAGCAAAGGAAGTATGTCTGCGGGCATTGGCATCAAAGGGAGAAATCCGCACCAGACGATGCACACCCTTCTCACTTTTTAAATACCCGTAGGCATTGTGTCCCTGGATGGAAAGTGTGGCACTTTTAACTCCCGCCTCTTCCCCTGCTAATACATCCAATAGCTCCACAGTAAAACCTTTTCCTTCCGCATAGCGGGTAAACATGCGCATCAGCATGCTGGTCCAATCCTGCGCTTCCGTTCCGCCTGCACCAGCATGTAGCGTCAAAATAGCATCATTGGCGTCGTAATCATCTGACAAGAGCATACCCAGTTCCAATTCCCTGAGTGCAGTTTGGGCATCTTCCAGATCCTGCTCCATTTCTTTTTGCAGACTATCGTCTTTTTCCTCCATGGTCATTTCCCATAAAGTTCCCAGGTCGTCCAGCTTTTGCTCTAATTTCTTATAGGTATCCACTTCATTTTTTAAATTGTTAGCTTCCTGGGCAATCTTTTGGGCTTTATCTGGGGTATCCCAAAAACCAGGGGCCGCCATCTGGTATTCCAGATCTTGGATGCGCTCTTCTTTTTGTTCGATTTTGAGGCCTTCCTTTAATTCTTCTAGCTTCTCTTTCAGACGGCTGATGGCCGGTCTCATTTCTTCCAGTAACAAACTATCCTACCCCTTTTCTTATCAATCTCTTGGACAACGCTTCCTACACACATCAAAAACACATGAAACGAAGCCAGTACTCCCCCGGCTCCGTTCCTGTAAGTTGCCATAATGGCTTTTCATTTTTAATCCACGGAGGGATTGTTTTCAGAAGCCTGGGACAGGTGGTCCTCCACCGTGGGTTGGGTTACCACGTTCACCCGATACATATATTTCACCACGTCGTCTACAATTGCTTCCTTCATGGCTTCAAACATGTCATATGCTTCAAACTTGTATTCTACTAGCGGATCCCGTTGGCCGTAGGCCCTAAGGCCAATGCCTTCCCGCAGCGCATCCATGGAATCTAGGTGTTCCATCCAGTGATTATCCACCACTTTCAGCATGATCAGGTTTTCCAGTTCCCGCATAATAGGAGCCCCAATGGCTTTTTCTCGTTCATCATAGTAGTCGTGTGCTACTTTGTGCAGATATTCGGCCAGTTCTTCCCGACTCATATTAGCCAGTTCATCCGCTTGCAGTTTTCCCTGTGGCGCAAAAAATTCTTCCGTATACGTTACGAGGTTCTTTAAGTCCCAATCCTCACTATACGCATCCTTTGGCACATACATTTCCAGAGCCCGATCCGCCACATGATCGGCCATATCCAGCACAGTATCCTTCAATACCGCTTTTTCCAGAATTTTCCGCCGCTGGTCATAGATCACTTCTCTTTGCTCATTCATCACATCATCATATTCCAGGACGTGTTTACGGATGTCAAAGTTTCTGGATTCCACTTTCTTTTGGGCATTTTCAATGGAACGGGTCACCAATTTGTGTTCAATGGGATCGTCCTCATCCATGCCCAGCCGGTCCATAATACCAGAAATATTATCACTGCCAAAAAGACGCATCAAATCGTCTTCTAACGACAGATAAAAACGGGTGGAACCAGGATCCCCCTGCCGGGCGCAGCGTCCCCGCAGCTGGTTATCAATACGGCGGGATTCATGCCGTTCCGTTCCGATAATATGCAGTCCACCCAATTCCGCAACGCCGTCGCCCAGCACAATGTCTGTGCCCCGGCCCGCCATATTGGTAGCAATGGTGACAGCATTTTTTTGCCCGGCATCCGCCACAATTTCAGCTTCTTTTTCGTGGAATTTGGCATTTAATACATTGTGAGGAATACCTTCCTTTTGCAGCATAGTAGATAATTCCTCACTCTGCTGGATGGAGGTCGTACCTACCAGCACCGGACGGCCTTTGGCATGAAGTTCTTTGATTGCTCGAACCACAGCCCGATATTTTGCCTTTTTAGTTTTATAAATCACATCTGGATGATCAATCCGGATATTTGGCTTATTGGTTGGCACCACGTAGACGGATAGGCCATAGATCTTCTGGAATTCCTGTTCTTCCGTTTTGGCCGTACCGGTCATGCCGGAAAGTTTGTCATACATCCGGAAATAGTTCTGAAACGTGATAGTAGCCAGTGTCTGGCTTTCCCGTTCTACCTTAACATGTTCTTTGGCTTCAATAGCCTGGTGTAGTCCTTCCGAGAAACGGCGACCATACATCAAGCGGCCGGTGAATTCATCTACAATGATGACTTCCCCGTCTTTGACCACATAATCCCGGTCACGGATCATCAAGGCTTTAGCCTTTAAAGCTGCCATCAGCTGATGAGAATAATCTACGCCATCTGTAGTCTCATACATATTTTTTACGCCCAGGGCTTTTTCGGTTTTAGCGATACCAGCAGCCGTGGGCGCCACTGTTTTCATTTTTTCATCCACTGTATAATCTGTGTTTTCTTTGAAATTGTGGACAATGGCAGCCATCACATTATAGAGTTCTGTAGACTTTTCTCCGGGCCCAGAAATAATCAGTGGTGTTCTTGCCTCATCAATCAAGATACTATCCACTTCGTCCACAATGGCATAATGCAGTGGCCGCTGTACCATCTGATCCAGGGAAACTACCATGTTATCCCGCAAATAGTCAAAACCAAATTCGTTATTGGTCCCATAGGTAATATCCGCAGCGTAGGCAGCTTTTCGGTCAGGGTAATCCAAGTCATGAATAATAAGACCTACACTCATCCCCAGAAAGCGGTACACCCGTCCCATATCCTCACTGTCACGACGGGCCAGATAGTCATTCACCGTCACTACATGAACGCCCTTACCTTCCAGTGCATTTAGATATGCCGGCAACGTAGCAACCAAGGTTTTGCCTTCACCAGTCTTCATTTCCGCAATATTTCCCCGGTGAAGGATGCAGCCCCCGATGAGCTGCACATCAAAATGTCTAAGCCCCAGAACACGTTTGGAGGCTTCCCGCACTACTGCAAATGCTTCCGGTAAAAGGTCATCCAGTGTCTCTCCTTTGGTGAGGCGCAGTCTAAACTCATCGGTTTTCGCCCGGAGACGGGCATCACTGAGCCGGGAAATTTCTGGCTCTAAGGCATTAATTTGTGTCACATAGTTTTGGCAGATCTTGAGTTCTTTTTTATTAGGATCCCCAAAGACCAGTTTCATCAGGTGTTCCAGCAACAATATCACTCCTATTCTAAAGCACGAAAGGTGCCTTACACTCCTCTAAGCTTATTTTTTTATTATAGCAAAAGCCCTTGGGAAAAGCAAAAAGAGACAGGGCTTTTGCCCTATCTCTTTGTAAAAATTTCATGAAATTCTAGATTGTATCGCCATTTATGCCAATTCCGGACGAATCACGCCATAATCACCGCTTCTTCTGCGGTAGACAATGGCCATTTTTTCGGTTTCCGCATCAAAATATACAAAGAAATCGTGGTTTAGCATATTCATCTGCATAATGGCTTCCTGCACCCCCATAGGACGCATCGCATAGGTCTTTTCCCGGGCTACTACAAAATCCCCCGTTTCTTCCTGGACCTCTTCGTCATCCACGGGTAGCGGAGCCGGTGCTTCATCACGGAAATTGTTGTATTTCCGACGCATCAGGCGGGTTTTATACTTGTGAATCTGCCGTTCAATTTTATCCACGCATTTATCAATGGAGGCGTACATATTGTCGCTACTTTCCTGGGCCCGCAATACAATGCCGCTGGCCGGAACGGTAATTTCAACAATGTGGCTGCCTTTTTCCACACGCATTACGGCACTAATATCGCCTACGGTCTTAAATTGCTTAGTAATCGTAACGATGCGTTTTTCCACGTAGTCTTTTAAAGCCTGGGTCACTTCAATGTTTTTACCACGAACTCTTACTGCCATGATAACTACCTCCTCAGAACAGGCATTCCTGTTTGTTGTTATAGTATTAGTTCTCCATATGTTGGAAAAATCCTGCAATCTTTCCTATAAAATCTTGGATAAAAAGCTGCGAGCCCGTTCGTTCTGTGGGTGTGCAAAAAATTCCTGGGGATCTCCTTGCTCAGCAATAATCCCACCATCTAAGAACAAGACCCTGTCCCCTACTTCCCGGGCAAATCCCATTTCGTGTGTTACCACCACCATGGTCATGCCTTCATGCGCTAACTCTTTCATTACATCCAATACTTCGTTGATCATTTCCGGATCTAAGGCACTGGTAGGTTCATCAAAGAGCATGGCTTTGGGTTTCATACACAGGGCTCTAGCAATAGCAACCCGCTGTTGTTGACCGCCGGACAAAGAACCCGGATAGGCATCAATTTTCTCTAAAAGACCTACTTTATCCAGGTATTTTTTGGCAGTTTCCACCGCTTCTTCCTTCTGCATTTTCCGGACAATCATAGGCGCCAACGTCAAATTCTCCATGACGGTCATATGGGGGAACAAATTAAACCGCTGAAATACCATTCCCACTTCTTTACGGACTTCGTTGATATTGGCATCCCCATTCAAAGGAATCCCATCAAAGGTAATTTCTCCGGCCGTTGGTACTTCCAAATAATTTAAGCACCGCAAAAATGTGCTTTTGCCGCCGCCAGAAGGTCCTATCACCACCATGACTTCTTTTTCGTGCACGGTGACATCAATGCCTTTTAAAACTTCGTTATGACCATAGTTTTTCTTAAGTCCCCGGACCTGGATCAGTTCATTGTTCATTCTTCTTAAACCTCTTTTCCAGGTAGCCGGTAAACCGTGCCACCACAAATGTCATAATCAGATAAATCACCGCTACCGCCATCCAAATTTCAAAGGACGCATAGGTGCGAGCGATAATCAGCTGCCCCCGCCGTGTCAGTTCTTCAAAGCCAATAACAGACACCAAAGAAGAGTCTTTTAACATGGCAATAAATTCATTGCCTAACGGTGGAATAATCTGTTTAAATGCCTGGGGCAAAATAATGTGACGCATGGTTTGCCACCACGTCATGCCAAGACTGCGCCCCGCCTCCATTTGCCCTTTGTCGATGGCTTCAATGCCGCCGCGGAAAATTTCGGCCACATACGCACCACTATTGATAGAACAAGCAGAAACAGCAGCTACATATGCGTCTACCCGATGATGGATCAAGGCCGGCAATGCAAAGTACACCAAAAAGATCTGGACTAAAAGTGGCGTGCCTCGTAGGAAATCCACGTAAATATCCCCAAGGACCTTCAGCACTTTAATTCCACACATACGGATCAGTGCTACCACAATGCCTATGGCCATCCCAAGGCCAACACTCATAGCTGTAATTTCAACAGTAATCCCTGCCCCTGCCAAAAGTAGTGGCAGGGATTGCTCGATAATCTCAAAATTCATAAAAAACCCTTCCTAGTTATTTTTTTGCAGCTTCTCCAAACCACTTGGTGTAAATCTTATCATATTCGCCGTTTTTCTTCAGTTCTGCTAAAGCCTTATTGGCTTCAGTCGTTAATTTGCTGCCCTTCTTAAAGGCCATGCCGTAATCTTCCGCTTCCATGGTGTCACCAACGATTTTATCCTTGCCTTTTCCGCCATGAAGCAAATAATACGCAGCCACTGGTTTATCAATAACGACCGCATCGACGCCTTTATTTTCCAATTCCAGGAAGACCTCCGCATTGGTATTAAAGTTGGTTACTTTGGCATCAGGAACCTTGGTAGCCCGTTCCGCACCGGTCGTACCAATTTGGGCAGCAATTTTTTTGCCTTTTAAATCGTCAATGCCCTTGATACTGGTATTGTCGTTAGTGACCACTACGACCAAACCCGAAGTGTAATACGGATCGGTAAAGTCCACATTCTTCTTCCGTTCATCGGTAATGCTTATTCCAGCAACAGCAGCATCAATATTCCCGCTGTTGAGTGCAGGGATCAGGGCATCAAAGCCCATATTCTGGATTTCTACTTTCATTCCCATCTGTTTACCAACTGCCCGCACCAAATCCATATCAAACCCGGTGAAATCCTTAGAATCTTTTTCTTGGAATTCAAATGGTGCAAAAGTCGGTTCAGTTCCTACTTTTAAGACCTTTTGTTCCGTTGCTGCTTGTTTGGAATCATTGCCGCCGCAGCCTGCTACACTAAGCATCAAAGCTGCCAATAGACCTGCTAATACATGCATTTTTTTCATGTGTATCCCTCCAAATTGACCTCTTTCCGGGTCTTTTTAGTCTTATTACGTTATTATACGTCTTTTCGCATTTTTATACAATAGGTAGGGCTTAAAAATAAGCACCGCCTCTAAAACAGACGGTGCTATTTTCAATCCTATTTACGTTATTCCCCTACGTTAGGTAAAGGTCCACCAGAATTCCGCTTCTGCCACAGGAAACCAACAATCAAAATCGCTAATCCTGTCGCATCGGTGAACGTACCTGGGATAATGAGGCACAGACCACCAATGAAGAAAATCACTCTCTGAAGGAGATTTAGGGGATGCTGACAAAAACCGATCATGGACAGGGATAATCCCCACATCCCAACAATGGCGGTAATCATAGCAACGAGGATGGTCACCGGAGTAGCATTAATCATCAGCAACTGGGGTGCCAGCACGAAAATATAGGGTACAACAAAAGCTGCAATGGCGAGTTTGGCTGCGGTCACTCCTGTCTTAATGGGGTCAGAGCCGGCAATACCTGATCCGGCATAAGCTGCCAGCGCTACCGGCGGCGTCACGTCTGCCACGATACCAAAATAGAACGCGAACATGTGCGCAGCCAGAACTGGTACTTTCATCTGCACCAGTGCCGGCGCAGCTATAGTAGAAGTAATAACATAGTTCGCAGTAGTTGGAACCCCCATACCCAAAATCAAGGAAGTAATCATAGTAAAGAACATCGCCGGAATCATTTTTCCCTGTGCCAAATCCAAAAGGGCGGTAGCTAGTTTCAACCCTACGCCGGTTTTGGTCACAACACCGATGATAATACCAGCAGAAGCACAGGCGATTAATACCCCTAGCACTGCTTGAGAACCATCCACCAGCCCCTGAACGACTTGTCGGAAGGTGATGCGAGTATTTTTCCTGAGGCAGGCACAGACGATAGTTAATCCGATGGCATACAGAGCCGCTCGCATGGGCGTATATCCCGTAACCAGTAGGTACACAATCACCACTAGCGGCAGTGCCAAATGACCTTTTTCTTTTAACAGAGGGCCAAATTTCGGCAATTCTTCCCGAGGTGTCCCTTTTAAGCCGTATTTTTTCGCTTCATAGTGAACACTAAGCCAAATTCCAGTGTAATACAGCAAGGCCGGAATAACAGCCGCCTTGACTACATCAATATAGGGGACCCCTACAAATTCAGCCATCAAAAAGGCTGCAGCACCCATAACCGGAGGCATTAACTGACCACCGGTAGAAGCAGCTGCTTCTACGGCTCCAGCAAAAGAGGGACGATACCCCAGTTTTTTCATCATAGGGATAGTAAACGATCCGGTGCCAGCCACGTTCGCCACAGAGGAACCGGACACTGTCCCCATAAGCCCGGACGACAATACTGCCACTTTAGCAGGTCCGCCTATAGCCCAACCAGCAATGGCATTGGCCACATCAATAAAGAATTTGCCAAGTCCGGTACATTCCAGATAAGCACCGAATAGAATAAACAGATAAATAAAGGTGGAAGATACCCCCATGGGTACCCCAAAAATACCTTCTGTCGTAAAATACAGATGCCCTACCAACTCATCAAAGCTCACGCCTCGATGGGCCAGCACTCCCGGCATATAGGGGCCAAGGAATGCATAGGCCAAAAAACACAGCGCCACAATCAACATGGGCCAGCCCACACAGCGCCGGGTAGCTTCGAAAACCAGAAGTACGCCCAAGACACCGATCACGGTATCTGTCGTGGTGTTTAACCCGGAACGGGTGACCAATTCATTGTAATTGACCACAAGGTACATCGTTGCGACGATGGATAAAATGGCAAAAATTACATCTACCGGATTCATCGTTTTCCTGGACCAGGATTTCCGTGCCGGATACAGCAGGAAAATCAACACGAGCCCAAAGCATAGATGAATGGTCCGCTGAAGATGGGCGTCTAACACGCCGAAAATGGCCGTATATAGCTGGAAACAGGCAAACAGGACGCAGATACCAGCAATGATATAATGCCAGGCCCCAACAGGATCCCGTTTATTCGACTCTTTGTCGAACTTTTTCATGACCTCTTCCGCTGTCATCTCAACTGGCTGTGGTTTCTTTTTTTCGTCCGTCATAACATCTCATCCCTCCAATTGGAACGGGTCAGTATTGCAACCAGACTTCATAACGTCTCATAACGGTAACGGTGACTTTTGTCCCCTGCCCGTACAGATAGCAAAGATCGTAGGTATGGTTTTGCATACGGATTTTTGGCATAGCTTGCACGGCTGTACGAAAACTTACTGCAGTGTAGGGACGGTTCAGGATCATCTCAAATTTGCCGTCATTTTTCAAGCTAATAAATTGTCCCTCTGTCCCATCATAGGGAAGGCCTACACCAAAGGACTGGTATATGGTATGGGTCATGGTCATAGCATGGGAACCGTCGATGCGAAAATACTCCTCACAGGGCGTTTGCTGTACTGAGTGTTTGTAGTGGTACACCCACTCTTCACCGGGCTGCACCGGCAGGGTTATAATTTTTCCTCTTTCTGGTAAAATGACAAAAACCAACCGGTTACCATACCATGCAATAGCTCCTATCACGACAACGAGCAGGAGCAGCAGTTTGCTACCCTGTTTTTTAAAAAAAGACCGAACCCCACAGAAGGGTGGCGTTCGGTCTGTCAGGTTGGACATGAGACACACTCACACTTGCTTATTTCTCATTAAAGAACTTTTCAGCACCGGCATTTAATGGAATAGATACCCCATCTTTACCAGTCTCTTTAGTGATAGCTTTGGCCACGTTGTGGGCGGCTTTCATACGGTCCAGATTGGTATACAAGGCTTTCACCACTTCATACCCTAGGTCATCACCAAATTTGTCGGTGACAACCAGCATGCATTTCACGGCTACCGCTTCTACTGCAGTTCCCTGCTTGTTATAAGTATTTGCTGGAATCGTAATCTTGGTATAGTACGGATACTTTTTGATGAGAGTATCCGCCATAGCAGGATCAACAGGGAGCAACACTACGTTATGCTGCGTTGCTAAATCCTGGATGGCAGCGGTGGGAAATCCGGCCGTAACAAAGGCTACATCTACGTTGCCATCTTTTAAGGCCGATGCAGCTTCCCCAAAGGACAAATACTGCACTTTAATGTCTTTATAGGTAATCCCTGCAGCTTCCAAAATCTGCCGAGCATTGGCTTCAGTTCCGGAGCCAGCAGCCCCTACAGCAACTCTCTTGCCTTTGATATCCGCCAGCGTCTTCACACCGGTTTTATCCGTAGTGACAATCTGAATCGTTTCTGGATACAAGGTTGCCAAGGCTTTCAAATTGCTGACCTTTTTATCTTTAAACATTTCTGTGCCGTTAACGGCATAGTAGGAAATATCATTTTGGATAAAGCCGATATCTACCTTGCCTTCTTTCAGCAAGTTAATATTAGCTACGGAAGCACCTGTGGATTGTGCGGATGCATTGGCACCTTTTACATTTTTGTTCAGAATATCTGCCAAAGCCCCACCTAGGGGATAATACGTACCAGAGGTTCCACCAGTTGCGATGTTGATAAATTTCTTGTCACCACCACCGCTAGCTGCTTTGTTATCACCGCCGCTACTTCCTCCACACCCGGCGAATAGAGAAACCGCAGTTGCCATGGCCATCACTGCCAATAACAGTTTTTTTGCTTTCATCGCTCTCTCCTCCGTTTACTAACATGGGAACAGGACTGGATGGTTCACTGATTGTGTAACGCTTTCAGGCGTTTTTTCCTGTTCACTATACAACTAAAGTATAACCGCTACTTAAGATTTTGTCAAAAAAGAAACATATCACGATACTGTAATATTTATAGCAGTTTCTTTAAATATTTTTAAAGATGTCAATCACAATAACGTGAGAAATCTTTTAATAAGTGATGATATTCAGACATAATAGAGAAAAAACGTTACCTATTTGCACAATAGCAAATTGGTAACGTTTTTTGAATTGATATGTTTATTTTTTATTTACATTCAAGCAAAATTTGGTAAATTTCATCTGCTGTCAGTGCTTTGCAGCAGCCATCCGAAAGATTAGTAGAATCTGCCACGGCTCTTAGGTCCGTATCTGCAGGAATCCCTAATTCCCGGAAATTGGTTGGAAGGCCAATATCCTTAATAAATGCAGCTAGCGCTTTAACACCCGCTTTGGCTGTTTCCTCATCTGTTTTTTGCGGTGCAACGTCTAGAACCCGCTCTGCAAAGCGAGCAAATTTGTAAGACGCATAGGGATACAGATGACGATACAGCACAGGGTGCAACACTGCTAGCCCGGCGCCGTGGTTGCAATTGGTATAGGCAGCCAGTTGGTGCTCAATCTGATGACACTGAAAATCCCGCAATTTGCTGATGCGTACCAATCCACTTTCTGCCAGCGCCGAATCCCAGGCCAATTCGCTGCGGGCATCGTAATTGTCTCGGTCTTTCATAAGGATGCGGATATTTTTTACGGTATTGCGCATCAGGCTTTCACTGATTTCGTCCGTCAGGTTATCTTTTTCCGGCTTGCCAAAGTAGACTTCCATATAATGACTGAGGGTATCAAATGCACCAGAAATGACCTGCTGAAAGGGAACTGTTAAAGAGTAATCAGGATCTAACATGGCAAAATCAGCCCGTCCCCCATCCAGGCCTGCTTTCAGCATTTTCTTTTCGTGGGTAATCACGGCCCGGGCATTCATTTCTGAACCGGTTCCAAAAACAGTCACAATGGTTCCCATTGGAACAAATTCCGTGGGTTTCTCTTTTTTCTCTTTTTCAAAAGTCCATAAATCTTCTTCTAATCTGGCTTGGGCTGCCACAATCTTACAACAATCGGACACACTGCCACCACCTACGGCCAAAATAAAATCAACGCCATGCTCCCGCACTAAGGTAGCACCCTCTTGCACTTTAGCATAGGTAGGGTTACTCATGATCCCGGAAAATTCCACGACAGTTTTACCAGCTTCTTGCAAAATCCCGAGGATTTCTTCATAAATACCATTGCGTTTGATGCTGCCGCCTCCATATCCTAGCAGCACCGTTTTGCCATAATGGGACAACAGTTGCGGCAAGTTTTCCTTAACAGTCCCTTTCCCAAAATAGACTTTCGTAGTGTTACTGAACACAAAATTATCCATTTGCTTGTCCTCCTGATTTTAGTTCATCCCTTGCAAGCGCAATGGTAGTTCTAGATTGCAAGTTTCTAAAAGAGCCTTATCTCTCAGTATTTGCCGAGCAGGCCCGTCTGCTCGGATAGCCCCCTTATGAAGCAGTATTATCCGCTCGCAGGTATCCATAATAAAATCCAGATCGTGGGAAGCAATGATCTCTCCACAGGGCAGCTTGCGCAAAATCTGAATCAAATTGCGTCTGTTTTTGGGGTCGAGAGCATTTGAAGGTTCATCCAGCAATAATAACTGTGGATCCATAACAAGTAGCCCCGCTAAGGCTGCCAAACGTTTTTGGCCACCGCTTAGCCGGTAAACCATGGTATCTTTTTGCGTTGCCAGATGCAGTTGCGTTAAGACAGCCAGCACACGCTGCTGGATGGTTTCGAGTGGTAGCCCAGATTGTTGCAGCCCTAACCCCACATCTTCCTGCACCGTGGGCAAGAACAATTGACTGTCCGCATCCTGGAAAGCGTACCCCACTTGGGTGCGAATAAACGGATAATTTTTCACCTCTAGTGGCCGATTACACACACTGAGCATTTCTGGATTTACCGGCAATAAGCCAACCAAAAGTTTTAACAGCGTGGACTTTCCCACGCCATTGCACCCGATAAGCCCAATCTTTTCGCCCGGAGCCATAGAAAAGGTAAGATCATGAAAAATAGCCTTACTTTTTCCGTTACGAGATGGGGGCGGATAGGAAAATACCAAATGTTTCGCTTCAATAAGAACCATACCTGACTCCTTATCCCCATAGCAAATGGAGCAGACTGCCATAGAGCGCCAAGGAGACCATAAGTCCTGCTCCTTGGCGCTTTTGCTTTTGCGTTGCATGGTGATACGAATGGACATCATGAAATCCGCGCAATTCCATGGCTTCATATACCCGCTCCGCACGATCTAGGCTGCGCAGAAACCACAATCCTAAAAAAGAACCCCAAATTCTTTTGGGGATATTTTTTTGAAGTGGGCTGCGCAAAGCGTATGCTGTACTCATTCGCTGGCCTTCCTGTAATAAAAGGATCAGGTAACGATAGAGCAAAAGTAAAGTGACAACGAGGACACGGGGAACATGCAGCGATCGTAAAGCCGCACAGATTTCCTCCACGGAAGTCGTAGCAAGAAGCCAGTAAACCCCCAGACAAGAAAAAACGCCTCGAAGCAATAGTACTAAACAAATAACGAGAGCACCTGGCATCATCCAGGGCCCGACAAAAGCCGGCTGATTTGGTGTCACCAGTGCATTTAAAAGTCCTAAGGCAGCTAAAAAAAAGAGTACATGCCGAAAATTCTTAACGCTGCCAACTAAAGAAACATGTCCTAAGGAATATAGGATTAGGAGGGGCCCCCCCATGCAAAGCGTTTCTAAAACGGCATAGCGAGAAAAACTAAGTAACGAAATCAGATAGAGAACTACTCCCAGTACTTTCGCTACGGGGGGCAACTGATGCACAAGGGAATCTCCTGCTGCTAAATCATCCAAGTGGTGTAGCTGTGCAATCGCATTTTTTAGTTTTCCCATGTTACTAACGATTTTGTAACGCCCGACCAATACAACAAGCCAGCGCCATCACCAGTAGCGTCCCAATAAGACCGGAAAGGCTGGTTCCCAAAGCTTCCCCTAAGCCCGGCACCTGATAGTCCGGTAAAAGGGATAGCTTTTCCTGCAGCTGAGAAGCCAATGTAAAAAGACTGCCGCTGCGCTGTGCCAGTTCTGTTTCTCCAGTAATCCTAGCAATGGACCATTCCAATCCGTCAGGATCTCCGGACGCAAAAAGGGATACAATCCCTCCCGTAATAAAAGCCGTTAGAGCAAGGACAGGCAATACCCAGCCTTTTGAAGCGCTGTTTATGGAACTGTTTTCCGGAGACTCCCAAAGTAGCTCTGGTCTATTTTCATAAATAAAGCCTAAAACTGCAGCGGTAATTAATCCCTCCACCAATCCAATCACCAGATGAATGGGCTGCATGAGTAGTAAGAACGCATGGAAAGGTAATTCTGTAATGCCACTGAAAAAGGTTTCTACGGATACGGAAAAGGCTCCCATTTGTAAAGCGAGAATACTCCCCACAATAGAGCATGCGGTAATCTTTTTCCGGCTCATTCCTTGCTGCATCATTGTTTTCCACAATAATGCCCCACCAAAGAAACAACCGTAGAAGGCCATATTCCAAATGTTAGCTCCCAGGGCCAATAGACCGCCATCAGAAAACAAAAGGCATTGCAAGGTAAGTACACAGATCATAGTCAAAAAGCCTGCATAAGGCCCTACTACCGCAGATAACAAGAGACCCCCGCACAGATGTCCGGAAGAGCCGGTACCTGGAATCGCAAAGTTAATCATTTGTGCGGCAAAGACAAAGGCCCCCAGCACCCCCATCTTAGGCATGAGACTAGGATCATCTTCTTTTTTTACTTGTTTGACTGCGTACGCCGCCGCAAGGGTAGAACACACAATCATGGTGCCTGCCACTTGAGGTGACAGCAGTGCATCAGCCATATGCATACAAATTCCTCCTCTTATTTTCCGCTAATTTCTCCCATGACCTCTTGGTACACATCCCAATAGCCGCGTCCCGTCTGTAGGCAGATGGCTGCCAAGGACTCATATTCCGGATAGCTACGTTTTTCTATTCCCTCCGTTGTCGGAATCTCAACTGTTTTCACCCGTACCAACCCCAAAGACGTTTCTGCTAGATTCTCTTTCCGAGAAAGAATCGTTCGCTCCATCTTTACCCGACGAATACCAATAGTACTCGTCTCTCGGAAGATTACCTGTTCCAGCTCTTGCCGGTTTTCTTCCGTACAAATCACTGTCAAAAGTATTCCAGGCCGATTTTTTTTCATATAAACGGGAGTATACGCTACATCTCTGGCACCAGTTGCCAGTAGTTGCTCCATTGTATACCCCAATGTTTCGCCGGTACTATCATCCAAATTGGTCTCTAGTTTCCATATTTTGTCTTCTGTTTTTTCTCCAGCCGGCAAATCTTCTTCCGGCAAGGCAAGAAGCATCGCCCGCAGCAAGCTAGGACGCGCCTGTTCCCGTTTACCGGATCCAATACCAATTTTTTCAATGGTGAATCGAGGTGGAAGTGTATTCGTTGTAGCAATTGCGGCTGCAATGGCTGCCCCTGTAGGCGTTACATACTCCCCTGCCGCATTCATGATGGATAGTGGCAAATGATAGGTTTGCGCAATGGCTGCCACGGCGGGCACAGGAATGGGCAAAATGCCGTGAGCACAACGCACACTGCCTTTTCCTTCATGAAGAACAGGAATAGCCACTTCCTGGATTCCCAGGTTATCCAGGCATACAGCTGTAGCAACAATATCCACAATGGAATCCACCGCACCCACCTCGTGAAAATGCACAGCCTGTAGCGTCGTTCCATGGGCTTTTGCTTCCGCTTCTCCCAAAATGGTAAAAATCCTTTTCGCCAGCGCTAGGGCTCCGACAGACAATTGTCCCGCTTCCAGGATAGCTTTCACATCCAGGAACGTTCTGTGTTCATGATGGTGTTCGTGATGGTGCTGCGGTTCTTTTTCCTCTGCCAGTTCCCGCCCATGGTCATGATGATGCTGTGGTTCTTCGTGAAGATGGTGGTGATGGCTCTCCTGCGCTCCGTACTGAAACCCGTAAAGGTAGTCCATATCATGGTCATAGTTTTCATGAGCAGCATCCAACTGCACCAGAAAATCTTTGGCGGCAAGACCTGCCTTTTGCACTTGACGGATCTGAATTTCATAACCCGTAAGAGGCAAACTGGCTAAGGCCCTGCGCAACACTTCTTCACTGGCTCCCAGATCCAGCAAAGCCCCCACAGTCATATCCCCGCTGATACCACTTTCGCATTGCAGATAGAGTACTCTTTTCATGGCTTTCTGTCATCCTTTCCGTCACCTGTCGCTAGGCGGTTAATCTGGCTGGCCAGATAGCCTGCTCCGTATCCATTATCAATATTTACGGTAGCAATACCATTGGCACAGGAATTAATCATGGTGAGCAGTGCTGCAATCCCGTGAAAACTAGCCCCATACCCTACGCTGGTGGGTACGGCAATCACCGGATTTTCCACAAGGCCCCCGATAACACTAGCCAGAGCGCCTTCCATTCCGGCGATGGCAATGACACAGTTGGCACGTTGGATTGCATCCAAATGAGATAACAACCGGTGCAGTCCGCTAACCCCTACATCATAGATGCGGGTAACTTTTGCTCCAAAAAATTCCGCTACCTGGGCCGCTTCCTCTGCCACCGGAATATCCGCGGTTCCAGCGCTGCATACGGCTACATTACCGCGGCGGACTATTGGAGTATGTACCAGTTGCAACAAGCGGGATACCGGGTCATATTGCACTTCCGAGCATACGGTTTTCACCAGCGCATATTGTTTCTCGCTGGCTCTTGTACCCAGCACGTTTCCTTCTTCTTTGGCTAAGCGGGAAAAAATAGCCGTGAGAAAGGCATCTTCTTTCCCAGCGCAGTACACCACTTCTCCATAGCCGGTACGTATACTCCTATGGATATCCAGTTTGGCAAACCCCAGGTCTTCTAAGGGTTTACGCTTAAAATAGCGTTCTGCTTCTTCTACAGGGATTTCCCCTGTTTTCACTTTTTCTAAAATCGTCCGTGTTTCCATTTATTTTTTGGTTCTATAATAAATGTTGGGGTCTTGTGGACGTTTACCTTCACAA
>DXYB01000012.1 GCA_019416065.1 Acidaminococcus sp.
ACCAGAAAAGGATGAATTTGGGGTCCTCCCCAACATTTGACAAAGAACCTTATTTCTTTTCTTTTTCTTCTTTACGGGCAGCAATCAATTTCTCAGCCATCTTGGGAGGCATATCTTCATAATGGTCAAATTTCCATTCAAAGGTTCCGGTTCCCTGGGTAATAGCCCGCAGATCCACAGCGTAGTCCAATACCTCTGCGTAGGGAACCTGGGTTTTCACACAAGCCCGTCCATCTTCCATGGTCTGCATCCCCAGGATGCGGCCCCGTTTGCTGTTAAGGTCACTGATAACATCCCCGGTCATCCGGTCATCGCAGTATACATCCAGATTGTAGTAGGGTTCCATCAGCACCGGCTTAGATTGTTCCATGGCCTTTTGGAAAGCCATGTGGGAAGCCACTTTAAAAGCCATTTCTGAAGAGTCCACAGTATGATAGGATCCATCCAGCAGGACGATTTTTAAATCCACCACCGGATAGCCTGCCAGGACGCCTTCTTCCAACGATTCTTTCATCCCTTTTTCTACCGCAGGGATGTATTGCCGCGGTACCGCCCCACCAAAAATTTTATCTTCAAAGACAAACCCACTTCCTGGCGGCAAGGGTTCCATACGGATCACCACATGCCCGTACTGGCCATGGCCCCCCGTCTGTTTCTTGTATTTGCCTTCTACTTCTGCCGTGCCCCGAATGGTTTCCCGGTATTCCACAATGGGCGGCTCCAATTCCGCTTCCACGCCAAATTTCCGCTCCATGCGTTCCATCAGGATATCCAGGTGCTGGTCCCCCATGCCGCTAATGAGCGTTTCCTTGGTCACAGGGTTCCGGGTCACAATGAACGTAGGATCCTCATCCATTAATTTATTCAGGGATGTAGCGATCTTATCTTCGTCCCCTTTCTTTTTGGGGTAAATCGCCCGGGTATACATGGGCAGCGGGAATTCAATGGGCGCGAACTGGACCGGATCGTCCTTGGCAGAGAGCGTATCCCCGGTAGCGGTATACTGCAGCCGGCTAATAACGCCGATATCCCCGGCACAAATCTCTTTCATAGGAAGTTGTGTCTTGCCCCGCAGGGTAAAAATGCTCCCCACTTTTTCCGTAGTATCCCGGCTGGCGTTATATACTGTGCTGTCAGAAGCAATGGATCCGGAGAAGACACGGACAAAGCTGAGCTTTCCGACGAACGGGTCGCTGGTGGTCTTAAAGACCAGCGCCGCCATCGGGGCATTGGCATCCCTCTCTTCTTCTTTGCCGGTTTTCAGGTCAGTCACGCGGTAATCATTGAGAATCGCCGGGAACGTATAATCCACAATGGCAGATAACGTTCTCCCCAGTCCGATGTTTTTATACGCACTGCCGCAGAGCACCGGGAAAATAATCCCTTGCTTAATGCCTTTCACAAGGCATTCCATCACTTCTTTATCACTGATGGTTTCCCCTTCCAGGTAGCGTTCCATCACATCGTCATCGGCTTCCACAGCGGCTTCCACCATTTTGTCATGGGCATCCTGGACCCAGGCTTTCAAATCTTCCGGGACCTCAATTTCATCCGCCCCATTGCCGTTGCCCTTATAGGCCTTCTGGTTGAAAACGTCAATTACACCGCAGAAATTTTCTTCCTTGCCCAGCGGCAGTTCCAGCGGCAGGATCCGTTTGCCGATTTTAGCCCGGAGATTCTCTAGGATATTGTCATAGTCCGCATTTTCCCGGTCCATCTTATTAACAAAAATCAGCCGCGGCAACCCCGCTTCTTCCGCCAGTTTCCAGCACTGTTCCGTTCCGATCTGTACCCCACTGGTAGCGCTGACCACGATCAGCACACTGTCTACGGCGCGGAAAGCCCCTTTTACCTCCGCCACAAAGTCTGCAAACCCCGGTGTATCAATGAAATTAATCTTTACATCCCGCCATTCCAAAGGTGCCAGGGACGCACTGACAGAGACACCGCGTTTGATTTCTTCCGGTTCAAAATCCGTTGTTGTCTGTCCATCTTCCACTTTGCACATCCGGCTGATGGTCTTACTCCGATAGAGCAGGGCTTCCGTCAAAGATGTTGTCCCGGCACCGCCGTGACCTACAATGGCTACGTTTCTGATTCTATCGCCTGTATACTCTTTCACTGCTAATCCCCCTTCGTAAACTAGTTTCTCATATGCCTCTTTTTTCGCTAAAAGTACGCGGATTTCCTGCTTACCCGCAAAAATTTTCTCCCATCACAAAAACTATCTGGAATTGTGTATAATTTTATACACAATTCCAGATAGTTCACGCCTGGAAAATCCGTTCAAACCGGCCGTCAAATTGCATACTGCCCGCTGCCTCCGCCACAAAGTTTGCTGTATCTTTCCGGCCCATGGCCCATTTGGCAGCTTCCCTTGCCGCCAGCAATTCCTCCGTATCCCGGAAAATATCGGCGATATACAAATCCGTAATCCCGTGCTGCCGGGTGCCAAAAAACTGCCCGGCGCCTCGCAGTTCCAGATCCTTTTCTGCCAGGGCAAACCCATCATTGGAATTTTTCATGATCTGAAGGCGTTCCAGTGTCACCGGATTATCAGAGCGGGTAAGCAGCACGCAATAGGATTGGGCGCTGCCCCGTCCTACCCGTCCCCGGAGCTGGTGCATCTGGGCCAGGCCAAAACGGTCCGCCCCTTCAATAATCATCAGCGTGGCATTGGGCACATTGACGCCCACTTCCACCACTGTGGTGGTAATCAGGACTTTGATCGTATTTTCTGCAAATTGCTTCATCACTCTATCTTTTTCTTCCGGCTTAAGCCGCCCATGAAGCAGCCCGCAAGGAATGCCTTGCAGATAGGTTGTGGTCAGCTCCTGATACAAATCCGTGGCGGCCTTGGCATCCACCCCTTCACTTTCATCAATCAGTGGGCAGACCACATAGGCCTGATATCCCGCTGCAATCTGGTGCAGCAGTCCCTGGTACACGTCCGCCCGTTTTTCCTCGGTATAGCATAGGGTCCGTACCGGTTTGCGTCCCGGCGGTAGGCCTTTCATCAAGGACACATCCAGATCCCCGTACACCGTCAGTGCCAGCGTACGCGGGATGGGGGTCGCGGTCATAATCAACACATGGGGCGCATAAGGACTTTTGTCCTGGAGTTTGGCCCGCTGGTTGACCCCAAAGCGGTGCTGCTCATCGGTAATGGCAAGGGCCAGGGAATGAAACACCACCGCATCCTGGATCAGGGCATAGGTTCCGGCTACCGCCTGTATCGTTCCGTCCGTCAGTCCTTCCAAAACCTCCCGCCGTCGTTTGGCCGTAAGTCCGCCGGTCAAAAGGGCCGTATGAATCCCTGCCGGTTCCAGGACTTTTTGCATTTCCTGGTAATGCTGTTCTGCCAAAATTTCCGTAGGCGCCATCAAGCAGCCCTGATACCCATTTTCTGCTGTTTTGGCAAGAGCCAGCATGGCAAGGGCCGTTTTTCCGCTGCCCACGTCCCCCTGGACCAGACGGTTCATAGGCTGGGGATTTTGCATATCGTCGTCAATTTCCCGCCAGGCCTTTTCCTGGCTGGGCGTCAGGGCAAAGCCCAGCTTGTCCAGTACCGTTTGTACCAAAGGCCCGTTGCGACTCATTTTGATGCCCTTACTTTCTGTTTTCATTTTATGCCTGTGGTACAAAAGGCCGCACTGGAGGAAAAATAATTCCTCAAAAATCAATCGCGCCCTGGCTTTTTGCAATAGGGCCCAGCTTTTAGGAAAATGGATATTTTCCAGTGCCTCGTACCGGGGCATAAACTGCCTAGTGCGCATAATCTCCGGCGGCAGACATTCCGGCAGCTCTTTTTTGGCTAACAGCAACGCCTGCCTCACAGCGCTGCGCACGCTATTTTGGTTCAGATTTCCTGCCAAGGCATAGGTAGGAAGGATCCCTGGAGCCGCCTGCGTTTCCTCTCGCACTTTGCTTACATTGGCGCCCGCTACGCTTTTACTGCTCCGTCCCTGGGTGACTTTTCCGATGACCAATACATCGTCCCCCGGTTTCACGGTGCGAAGGATATAGGTCTGGCCCCCAAACAGGAACAGTTCCGCATATCCAGTCCCATCCCCCACAATCAGGCTGGCATAGCGGGTATTCCGTGCACTGCGCCGCCGGTTCATGCGTAGGATTCTTCCCTGAAACAGCTGCAGTTCTCCCCCTGTGGTCAGCTCCCCGATGGTTTTGATCCGGGAATAATCCAGGTAGCTGTCCTGGCGGGGGAAATGGTTCAAAAGACCGCCAATGGTGGTAACTCCCATGGCTGCAAAATCCTGGGCCTTTTTCGGGCCTACGCCCTTTAATTGGGTTAGCGTTTCCTCCCACCACATCACGGGTATCTCTCCTCATAAAATGTATTTTCTCTATTGCAATTATAAACCTGTTTATGGTAAAATAGCTATATTGGTTTAAAAAGCATTGCCTATACGCTAGAAGGAGGTGGGACCATGGCATGCATCTGTGAGATTTGTCACAAAGGTGAGCTGGCCGGGAACAATGTCAGCCATTCCAATAGACATGTGAAACGTTCTTGGAAACCGAACATTCAGAAGGTGAAAGCAGTCGTAGACGGTGAAGTAAAAAGCATCAACGTTTGCACCCGCTGCTTGCGTTCCGGCAAGGTAACCCGCGCCCTCTAAGATTTAGGTTACAACAGCATCCCCGTAGCTTTGGCTGCGGGGATTTTTGTTTACGTGTATATTTTGCTCACACCTTGCTGCCGCAGTACGGACAAAAGCCCGCCCCCTCCGGCAATGTGCCACCACAATGGGGACAGATTCTCTTTTCCAAAAAGGCTTTGACCTTTTCTTCAAAAAGCGCTACAAAATGTTCCGTCTCCTTGCTTTGGGAGCGCAGGCTGTATATTTCCAGACGAGGTTTGTGGATATCCACGATGACCATGCATCCGCCATCTGCAGGCTGCACCGCAAAGGTCAGCTCCTTTTTTTTCGCTCGCCCCAAGAAAAAACTTTTTTCCTCGGAGCGTATCATGCCATGGAGCAGCAGGTTACCCTCGTCCCGATCCCCCATCACAACCTCCAGGTCCCCACATACCGCAAGCCCCAGGTTCCAGGCTATCTCCGTGGGTACAGGGTAGAACTGCTCAAAAAAGCTGCCGCCACTTCCATTAATCTGCATAGAAATTCCTCTTTTACCGCCATATGACGCTTTCTCAACATGCATTACCGCATGTAACTGGATCGTTGCTTTGTTCTCCCCCATAGTATCATATTTTATTTTATATTCGCAACCATGCTGGCGGCAGCGCCTTTCTATTGTGTTTTCCCCGGTTTTAGTATAAACTTATGAAGTATTGTACAACTTGTAGGAAAGAAGCGAGGTAGCAACATGACAAACACAAAACGTGATTCCTTTAATTCCCGCCTGGGGTTTATTCTGGTCAGCGCCGGCTGCGCCATTGGCATCGGTAACGTATGGAAATTCCCCTACCTGTGCGGACAGTTCGGTGGGGCAGCATTTATCCTGCTCTATTTGCTGTTCCTTTTGATCCTGGGGATTCCCGTGCTGCTGTGTGAATTCGCCCTGGGCCGGGGCAGCCGCCGGAGCGTGGCACAGTGCTTTGACACGCTGGCGCCAACAGGCAGCCGCTGGCACTGGTTAAAAGGTATCGGCATCGCCGGCGTGGTCATTTTGCTCCTGTATTACACCACGGTAATCGGCTGGATGTTGTACTATTGTTATCTGCACATCACAGGAATCTTTACCGGCGCCAGTCTCCCCGTCATCCGCAACGTTTTTCAAGACATGCTGGCGCAACCCGGAACCATGGGATTTTGGACGTTTATTTCCTGCCTTTTGGGCTTTCTCGTTTGTTATATGGGACTGGAAAAAGGCATTGAGCGGATTACGAAGGTTATCATGAGTGCTCTTTTGCTGCTCATGATTGTGCTGGCGGTCCACTCCGTATTTTTGCCAGGGGCAGAAAAAGGCATCGCCTTTTACCTGGTGCCCGATTGGGACAGCTTATCCCGGATCGGCTGGGGCAGCGTCATTTATGCCGCCATGAGTCAGGCTTTCTTTACCCTCAGCGCCGGCAACGGTGCCATGATGATTTTCGCATCCTACATGGGCAAGGACCGGAGCCTGTCCGGGGAAGCCATCACCATCACCGCCCTGGATACCTTTGTAGCACTGATGAGCGGGTTTATCATCATCCCCGCCTGCTTTGCCTATGGCATCCAGCCAGATGCAGGCCCTTCCTTGATTTTTCTTACCATTCCCAATCTGTTTACCCTCATGCCCGCAGGACAGCTCTGGGGCAGTTTGTTTTTCATATTCCTGTCCTTTGCCGCCCTTTCCACCGTCATCGCCGTAATGGAAAGCATCATTGCCTGCTTCCGGGAACTGTTTGGCTGGGACCGTCCCAAAGCATCCCGGTTCACCTTCTTGCTGATTGCCCTGGGGAGTATCCCCTGCGTGCTGGGCTTTAACTTGTGGAGCGATTTCCAGCTCCTGGGCCCAGGGTCCACCGTTCTTGATTTTGAAGACTTTCTTGTCAGTAACAATCTATTGCCCCTGGGCGGTCTGACCTTTGTCCTATTTTGTACCCACAAAAACGGCTGGGGCTGGAACCATTTCCTGGCAGAAGTCAACGCCGGGCAGGGACATAATCTCCCCAGTTTCTGGAAAGGTTACCTTACCTATATTCTTCCCCTGCTGCTGATTGCCGTCTACCTTAAAGGCTACGTAGATCTGTTTGCCAAACAAGGAACCACCATTCTCGCCCAATGGCTTAGCGTGGCCCTTGTTTTCCTCGCCTGGATTTTCTGGTGTGCCGTGGGAAAAGGCCCGTCCACACAGATAAAATAAATATATCTTACAAAATTTTTGATTTTTGATCGTTAAGTCAAGAAAAGTCAAGAAAATTTGATTTTTCCTGACTTAACTATTTTTTTATTCCCTTTTGGTAGAGAAAGTGGCAACAAAATATCCCCTGCTGCGTACCCGCAAGGGGCGTTGCTAACAGGAGATATAAGGACGATTCATCGCTCCAGTTCTTTGACCGTTATCCCAGGATGACGATATTGGTCCTCTTTTAATATTACCCGGTTCCGGACCTTGATAGCCTGATAGGGGCAGCCATGGAGACAGGCAAGGCAGGAAATGCACCCTTCTCCCATCACAGCAGATGTTTCTCCCATGGTTATATTTTTTACCGGGCAGAGGCGGACGCACTGGCCACACTTAGTGCAGCGGGCAGGGTCAATGTGAATGTTAAAGTACCAGCGAAAAAATGGTTTTAAAATCCCCCAGTCCATCAGCTTACTGGAAAACGGATTTTGTTCCAGGCTGTGATCCTCTTTTTTCTCTTGCACTGCCGTAGCAATCTCCTGCACGTAGCGGCTTTCCTGCCTTACTTTTTCCCACTTGTAGGGGACATGGCTGCGCATACAGATGGTGCTATTTGCGATCATGGGGCATACATAGCTGTAGTGCAACTCGCAGCCCTGCTCCTGCAAAAGCTTCCGCAGCGTATAAAAGCAACGCCCCCAGCTGCTACCGCAGGTCGCCACGCCATAGAGATAGGCCTTTTGGGGAAAGTGGTGCGACCGGATAAAGTCCCGCATGACAGTTGGCACATCCCCATAAAAGACGGGGAATACTATCCCGATCACCGGATCCGTAATAGCAGCATCCGTTACCCGGGAAATAGAGGTGCAACGGTCTCCCGTTTTTTCCGCAAGTTGTTTGGCTATGGCAAGGGAATTGCCCGTAGCAGAAAAATAATAAATCATATTCAAGGCTCCCCCGAATCCTTACTTTTTCTCCCCATCCAGCGGCTTATAAGGACCGCTGGATTTTTTGCGGCTTTCCGTCAGTGCCCAACGAGCAAAAGATGAAAACGCCGTCAGCCGCCAGAACCGGCTCTTCTTTCAAATCACGTTTTTCCATCCAGGCCTTCACTTCCACTTCCATGGACGTGTGTCCCACCTTGCACACCTGGCCTTCTAGCTGCAAAATGGTACCGTAGGGAATGGGCAGGCGGAAATTAATGGTTTTCACCGCAGCGGTGGTTACCCGGGTCCTGGCAAAGCGGTGGGCCGCCGTGCCGCACACTTCGTCCATCCACCCCATTAAGGTGCCGCCAAACAAATTGCCAGATCCGTTGCCGTCCCCCATATGGACCACCCGGGTCATAATAACCGGTTCATCAATGCCATGGATCATGACTGCTCCTTTAGCGCCGCCCCGAACTGGTTCAAAAAGGCCTGGGCAATCGCCTGACAGCCTTCTGCCGTAGGATGGAGACCATCCTGCAACAGGCTTTTGCCCGCTCTTTTTTCGGCATCCTGCAGCACTTGTTCATAGTCAAAAAGGGGTAGGCCCCGTCTGGCAGCTTCTTCATCCAGCCAGGCACGGTACTCCTGTAACGCTGCATTGTGCTTTTCTACCTCACTGGGAACCTGCCAGCCGTGTTCGGCACTTTCCGGCCTAGTAAGTGGCGGCTTTCCCACGATAATGGGGGATAGACCGGCGGCCTGGGCTTTGTCCAAGGTGCCGGAAATATTTTCCTTAATTTTTTCCAGCGGGTCATCCAGCAGGATATCGTTCATGCCACAGCACAAAAATACCCCGTCTGCTTTTTCATCCACCACGTCCATCTTGAACATGCCCCACATCACCAGTGTCATTTTGCCACCGGCAGCGTTATTGCAATAGTCCATCCCCAACGTTTTGGCTACCTGGTCATACCAGCCATCTTTTACGGATACATTGGGACAGCTCACCAGGCTGTCCCCAATAAATGCCATTTTCATTATTTTTTCTCCCTTTTATATATTTTGTTTATGAAAATCCACACCCTGTGCTAATTCTTTCAGGGCGTTTATTGCGACTTGGGCCATCAGGCAGCTCCCCACAGAAAGCGCCCTTTCGTCCGGGCAAAAGCTGGCGTTGTGCAAGCCATAAATCGGTTCCCCTTTACGGCTGCACCCCAGCCACAGGAAAGCCCCGGGAAGCTTTTGCAGATAAAACCCGAAGTCCTCTGCCGTAAGATCCGGCTGTACATGAGGCATCACCGCATCTTCACCCAGGACCTGCGTTGCCGTTTCTGCCACCAGCTGGGCCGGTACCGGCCAATTCATTAGCACGGGATACCCATAATAATAGTTAAATTCATAGGTAATGCCTACGCTGCGCTTTAACCCTTCCAGAATCCCCCGGATAAACTCCGGGATTTTCCCCCGGTTCTCTTCATCCAGCGTCCGGATCGTGCCTTCTAGGGTCACTTCCCCGGGCACTACGTTGTAGCGGCTGCCCCCGTGGATGGTGCCAATATTAATGGTGGCCGTGGCAAGGGGACTGATGCGCCGGCTGACAATGTGGCTCAGCTGCTGCAAAAAATCCGCCGCTGCCATAATGGCGTCAATGCCCTCCTGGGGATGCCCGGCGTGGGACGTTTTCCCGCTGATGACCACCTTGATCCGATCACTGCCCGCCATCAGGGCGCCAGGTTTCACACCGATTTGGCCGAGTAGATAATTGGGCCACATATGAAGGCCAAAGACCGCCTTCACATCCTGTAAAAATCCATCCTGGATCATGTACTGGGCCCCGCCTGTAGGCGACAATTCCTCTGAAGGCTGGAACAGCACCCGGACGCTGCCTTCGATTTCCTCCCTGCGGCGTAACAGCCGGAGGATGGTTCCCAGCAAGATGGCCATATGCATATCGTGTCCGCAGGCATGCATGACGCCCTCGTTTTTGGACGTACATAAAAGCCCCGTCTGTTCCTTTACCGATAGCGCATCCATATCCGCCCTTAGGGCCACCATAGCACCCGGCTTGCCGCCCTTGATGGTGGCGGCTACTCCATAGTGCCCTTTGCCCCGGACCGGGGTAAGACCCAGTTCCGTCAGGATAGAAACAATCTTTTCCGAAGTATGTTCCTCTTTGGTGCTAACTTCCGGATACTTGTGAAACCAGCGCCGCCATGCCACACATTGTTCCTGTAACGCTTCTTCCGTCATATGTTCTATATCCATGTCCATTCCCTCCTACGCCGGTGATACAGCCAGCTTTGTGCTGCTCGTCCACCTTGCTGTAGCTCTCCAGCAGTACTCATATTTTTCTATTATACCCAAAGAAAGCAGCCTGTGGCGCATTTTCGTTTCATGCGCCTAGACGGATATGTTCTAATCATACTGGAGGAATAGACTTTTTACAATAGCTATTTAGAAATCAACCTTCTCGTGCGGAGATCATGAAAGCAACTTTTATGAAGGCATTATTTACCCGGGAAAAGTGATAACATTCCCTCCCCGCCTGCTCCCCCAACTGCGTATGGCGCTAAAAGGATAAGCAGACACCCCGAAAAAAAGGCTGCTGCATGGATAGACTATCTACTCTTGCAGCAGCTCTTTACTTATTGTTATTCCTCTCCTTCCCACAGGACGATGGACCCATCCTGCAGGGAGCGGGGGACATTAATAATCCGCTGGTTTTCACTACCCTTAAAGCGGAGATTAAGGTTTTTTAGGGTATCCACAAATTCCCCATCCACCAATACGTCAATGTAGCTGAGCATTTCCCTTGTGATGGCCGGATCTCCCAGGCGCCCTGCCAGCATATCCACATCATAGAGATAGCCACTATAGCACCAGATGGTCTTTTGGGGATAGGTTTCCCGGATTTTTTTCAAGAGATGAACCAAAACTTTTTGGTTACTTGGTTCAAAGGGTTCCCCGCCTAACAAGGAAAAGCCCCGGATATAGGAGGGGGAAAGGGCCTCCAAGATCTCTTGTTCCTGGGAGCTGGTAAAGGGACTGCCAAAGGCAAAGTCCCAGGTTTCCTGGTTAAAGCAATTTTTGCAATGGTGGGTGCAGCCGCTGACGTACATGGATACCCGCACGCCAGGGCCGTTGGCCACGTCCGTCTTTTTAATAACGGCAAAATTCACGCTGCCGCCCCCTTACAGATGGAGGACACGGGACTTGATTTCCTTGGTCTTGCCCACGTTCCAGAAGTTTTCGCCCAGATAGCCGCAGGTCCTGCGGGTGACGTTCATCTTGGACTGGTCTTTGTTGTGGCACTGGGGGCATTCCCATTCCAGGTTGTCGTTGATGATAATTTCCCCGTCGTAGCCGCATTCCTGGCAGTAGTCGGATTTGGTATTAAACTCCGCATACTGGATGTTGTCATAGATGAAGCGGACCACGTCTTCCACGGCGGTGGGGTTCTTTTTCATGTTGGGGATTTCCACGTAGCTGATGCAGCCGCCGGAAGAGATGGGCTGGAACTGGCTTTCAAACTTGAATTTGCTGAACGCGTCAATGGGTTCCCGCACGTCCACGTGGTAAGAATTGGTATAATATCCTTTATCGGTGATGTCCTTGATGTCCCCGAATTTTTCTTTGTCGATGCGGGCAAAGCGGTAGCACAGGGATTCCGCCGGAGTACCATACAGGGCAAAGCCCAGGCCGGTTTTTGCCTTCCATTCGTCGCAGGCTTTGCGCAAGCGGCGCATCACTTCCCGAGCAAACTGTTCGCCTTCCGGGGTAGTCTGGCTGACGCCCTTCATGGCTTTGGTACACTCGTAGAGACCGATGTACCCCAGGCTCAGGGTAGAATAGCCGCCTTCCAGGAGTTTGTCGATGGTTTCGCCTTTTTTCAGCCGGGCGATAGCGCCATTTTGCCAATGGATGGGGCTCACGTCGCTCTTGATGCCCTTTAGGGCATTGTGACGCACCATGAGAGCTTCATAGCACAGTTCCAGGCGTTCATCCAGCATATCCCAGAATTTTGCTTCGTCCCCTTTGGCCAAAATACCGATCTGGGGCAGGTTGATGGACACCACGCCCTGGTTAAAGCGGCCTTCAAACTTGTACTTGCCGTTTTCGTCCTTCCAGGGAGAAAGAAAACTGCGGCAGCCCATAGGGGAGAATACGTTCCCCTGGTAGATTTCCCGCATCTTTTTGGCAGAGATATAGTCCGGGTACATGCGCTTAATGGAGCATCGCACCGCCAGCTTGGTCAGGTAATCGTACTTGCCGCCTTTAAGGCAGTTGCTTTCATCCAGCACGTACACCAGCTTGGGGAAAGCGGGGGTCACGTAAACACCCACTTCGTTTTTAATGCCTTCCAGCCGTTGCCGCAGGATCTCTTCAATAATCTGGGCGTTTTCGTCAATATAGGGATCCTCGGGATCCAGATGGAGGAACAGGGTCACAAAAGGAGACTGGCCATTGGTGGTCATCAAGGTATTGATCTGATACTGGATGGTCTGAACACCGCTGGAGAGTTCATCCTTCATCCGGTCATTCAACACTTCTTCCAAGGCTTTCTCGGACAAGTTGCCGTGGGTAGCCTCAATAATCCGGCGACGGAATTTTTCCCGGCTGCGGCGTAGGTATTTTCCTAAATGGGAAACGTCCACGGACTGGCCACCGTACTGGGCACTGGCCACAGAGGAAATGATCTGGGTCATGACGGTGCAGGCCACCTGGAAGCTCTTGGGGCTTTCGATGAGTTTACCGTGCATCACGGTGCCGTTATCCAGCATATCGCCGATATTCACTAGGCAGCAGTTGAACATGGGCTGAATAAAGTAATCCGCATCATGGAAATGGAGTACGCCGTCATCATGGGCCCGTGATAGTTTTTCCGGTAGGATGACACGGCGAGTCAGATCCCGGGAGACTTCGCCGGCGATCAGGTCACGCTGGGTGGAAACCATGACGGCGTTTTTGTTGGAGTTTTCCTCCATCACGTCTTTATTTTTGTTGCTGATCAGGCTGAGGATGGATTCATCTGTGGTGTTGGCCTTGCGGACCATGGCCCGGGTATAGCGGTAAATGATGTAAGCCTTGGCCAGTTCGTATTTGCCCCGGATCATGATTTGTTTTTCCACCATGTCCTGAATTTCTTCCACCAGAAGGTGTTTTTTGTTTTTATTTTCCACAAAGGACGCGATTTCTTCAATATCGCGCACCGGAAGACGCTGGCTGCCTTCCACGGCCTTATTGGCTTTTTTGATGGCGATGACGATTTTGCTCCGGTCAAAGGCAACCGTAGAGCCGTCCCGTTTAATAACCTGCATGTCCTGCTCCTCTCCAATTTTCTAGTTGTTTATAGTTTTTATTGTTTAGTAGAAGTACTTCTTTATTCTACACTACTTCGTTGCTTTTAGCAACTATATATTGTGTTTTTTATCGATTTTTATAAGCAAAGACACAATTTGTAGAATGTACGTGGAGCTGGGACAGGGGTTACATAACGCTGACGGGATCCACGTCAAAGGACACATTTTTCATTCCTCTGAAATCCGAAGTGCGTAAAAAATCTTTGACGGCCTTCATGTGGGAGCTTTTTAGAATAATATGGATTCTGTAAAGTTCCTTAATCCGGGCGATGATGGCGGGAAACGGCCCCAATATTTCTAGTTCCTGCCCACTCTCCAGCTGCCAGGCTTCCAGAGCATTCACCAGCCTTTGGGCGGTGGCCATGCCTTCTTCCTGATTTTTATGCTGCACGGTGACTTTGAGCAGGCGGGTAAAGGGCGGATAGTGAAGTTCTTTCCGGTTTCCCAGTTCCATCCGGGCAAAGCCTTTGTAATCCTGCCGGGCCGCCATGGCAAGGATGGGATTGTCCGCGTCGTAGGCCTGTAGCACCACCTTGCCAGGTTTATCCCCCCGCCCGGCCCGTCCGGCGGCCTGGGTCAAAAGGGCAAAGCACCGCTCCCCGCTGCGGTAATCCGGCAGGTTGAGCAACGAATCGGCGCTAAGGACACCCACCAGTGTCACATTCGGTATATCATGCCCCTTGGCCACCATCTGGGTCCCCAGCAGCACATTGTACTTCCCGGAGGCAAATTCCTTTAAAATCTTGTCCTGAGCAAACTTTTCCCGGGTAGAATCCTGGTCCATACGAAGAATTTTGATCTGGTCCGACAATTCGGCAATTTCCTGCTCGGCTTTTTCCGTCCCTGTACCAAAAAAGCGGATTCTTTTGCTGCCGCAATGGGGGCATACGGTGGGCACAGGCTCTGTATAGCCGCAGTAGTGGCACTCCATAAGCTGCTTTTTGGCATGGTATACCAGGCTTACGGCACAATGGGGACAGAGCAGGGATTCCCCGCAGTCCCGGCAGAGCACAAAAGTGGAAAAGCCCCGGCGGTTTAAAAGGATAATGGCCTGTTCTCCGGCTGATAAGGTATGTTCCAGCTGAGTCTTAAGGGCAGCGGACAAAACGCCCCGATTGCCCTGCTGAAGCTCTGCCCGCATATCCGCAATGGCGACTTCTGGCAGATGGCTACCAGCTTTAGCCCGGCGAGTCAGGGGCAAAAGGGTATAGGTGCCGCTACGCGCCAGGTAATACGACTCCAAATCCGGGGTAGCGCTGCCCAGCACTACGGGTATTTTGCGGTAATGGGCCCGGTACTGGGCCACCAACCGGGCGTGGTAACTGGGTCGCTCTTCCTGCTTGTAGGTGGTCTCATGTTCTTCGTCGATGACAATAAGGCCCAAGTTCTGGAAGGGACAAAAAACAGCGGAACGGACACCGATCAGCACCCGGGCCCTGCCGCTGCGCATTTTATCCCACACGTCACTGCGCTCGCCGGCAGAAAGTTTGCTATGGGCCACGGCCACGCTGTCGCCGAACCAGGCTTTGAAACGTTTCACGATCTGCCCGGTAAGGCCGATTTCCGGTACCAGCACCATCACCTGCTGTCCATCCGCCAGGGCCTGGGCCGTAAGGCGAAGATAGACTTCGGTCTTGCCGCTGCCGGTGATGCCGTGGAGGAGAAACGTGCGGTATGCATTACGCTTGCGCTCCGCATCCACTTGGGTGACGGCGGCTTTTTGCTCTGCTGTCAGGCCCATGGTTTCCTTGGGCACGATATAATGCTGGTAGCTGTCCCGCAGCACCCGGCGGCTTTTTTCCTCAATCCAGCCCTTGGCCGTAAGTGCCCGGAGTACGGAGGAGGTCACGCCTTTTTGGGCAAGCTCCGTTGCGGAAAGCACCTCCCCGGACAATAAAAGAGCCAGTCCTGTGAGCTGGCTCTTTCCCCGGACCTGCTGCGCCGTATAGGCCGTCTTCCCTGAAGAAGTGATCTCAAAGGTGCGTTCCCTCTTCTCTTTGAATTTGTACTGGATGTCCCCGGATTTTACGGTAATGCTCTTTTTTCCGGGGATGAAAAGCCGCAGGGCTTCTGCCAGTGTGCACAAATAATATTGGCTGAGCCAATAAGCGGTGCTAAGCATTTCCCGGTCAAACCAGGGTTTATCTCCCAGGGCCCGGTGAATGGGGCGGATCTCCATGGACAGATCAGGAGACTTGTCCTCTTCCACGATAAAGCCTTCCAGCATTTTTTTGCCAAAAGGCACCACTACCCGCCAGCCCTGCTGCAAAAAGCTGAGGGCGGGGGGCACTCGGTACGTAAACTCCCGGAACAGGTTTTTGGCGGAAAGATTCACCGCCACTTTTGCGTAATCCATATTACAACAGGGCCTTTTTTAACACGTCCACCTTATCCAAGTGTTCCCAGGGCAGATCTATATCCGTACGGCCAAAATGCCCGTAGGCTGCCGTTTGTTTATAAATGGGCCGTCGTAAATCCAGGCTCTTGATGATACCGGCCGGAGTGAGGGAGAAGTTCTTTTCGATGAGCGCTACAATCTTGTCTTCCGGAATGGCAGCGGTACCAAAGGTATTGACGCTGATAGAGACCGGATGTGCCACGCCAATGGCATAGGCCAGCTGAATTTCGCATTTGCGTGCCAGACCTGCAGCCACTACGTTTTTGGCCACATAGCGGGCGGCATAGGCGGCGCTGCGATCCACCTTGGTGGGATCTTTGCCAGAAAAAGCGCCGCCCCCATGCCGGGCCATACCGCCGTAGGTATCTACAATAATCTTGCGCCCGGTAAGGCCGGAATCGCCCTGGGGTCCGCCAATAACAAACCGTCCGGTGGGATTGATATGGTAAATGGTTTTTGCGTCCAGCAATCCTTCCGGTACCACGGGACGAATGACTTTTTCCAGGATATCCTTGCGCAACTGCTCCATGGAAACTTTATCGCTGTGCTGGGTGGAAACTACAATGGTATTCACACGGACCGGTTTTCCTTCTTCGTATTCCACGGTAACCTGGGTCTTGCCATCGGGACGGAGATAGGGCAAAATACGTTCTTTCCGCACTTGCGCTAGGCGGCGGCTTAGTTTGTGAGCAAGGGCAATGGGCAGGGGCATAAATTCCGGGGTTTCGTCAGTGGCATAGCCAAACATCATGCCCTGGTCGCCGGCCCCGATCTGATCCTCGTCATCGTGTTGGCCCATTTTGGCTTCATCGGATTCATTGACCCCCTGAGCAATATCCGGGGATTGTTCGTCAATGGAAACCAAAACGCCGCAGGTATCGCCGTCAAATCCGTATTTGGCCCGATCATAGCCGATATCTTTTACCGTCTGCCGGGCAATTTTTGACAGATCCACATAACAGGTGGTAGAAATCTCCCCCACAATATGAATCTGCCCGGTGGTTACTAACGTCTCACAGGCTACCCGTGCCTGGGGATCCTGGGCCAGAATCGCATCCAGGACCGCATCGGAAATCTGGTCCGCTATTTTGTCAGGATGTCCTTCCGTTACAGATTCGGACGTAAATAATTTTCTCATACTGCCTCCTTTTTCAAAAAAAAATGCTCTCAAAAAATGAGAGCATGCTATCAGACTCCCATCTCACAAAAACGTACGTCTTGCAGGAATTAGCACCGTTGACCACCGGCCATGGTTGCTGTGGGTTCATTGGGCCATTCCCTCCCCCACTCTGGATGAGTTATATTCAGTTGCTATTTGTAATATTAACAAATACAGTAGAAAAAAGCAAGCACTTAATAATGAACCACATCCTGCTCTTTATGGATGGCTGCCAGGATGGGCGCAGCCGCCTCACTGCGGAGAAAGTCCCAGGTGGTTTGCGGTACCTGTTGCTGCACCAGTGCCCAATTGTCTTCCTTGATGGCACGCCGCACGGTGGAAGCACTGACCACTTGTCCGTCTTTTTGCAAGCGGGGTACCACGTGGCAGGCAATACCTGCTTCCGGGAGTTTTTGTTCCATTACCTGGTTGTACAGCCCGGTGACAAGGCTGGTTGGTTCTTCCCCTACATAGCGGTCCGTGATCCCCAGCTTACGGGCAATCTGGACGAAAATCGTCAGATCCAGATTGGCATGGCTTAGGATCACGTCTTCCCCGCTTTTTTGGAAATAGCTGGGAAACGTGGCAGAACTGATGATATAGGGCCCGCTGTCGTGGTACATGATATTTTTTAAGTCCGCCGTGCCCATGCGAATTAAGTTTTCCCGCACCGCATACGGGAAAAGGCTTTTGTCCTCGCTGACCATAAAAAGGTGCAACGTGGCATTATGGGCCGCTGCCTGTTCCACCAGATACCGGTGTCCCAGAGTAAAGGGATTGGCGTTCATAACCACGGCCCCCACCGGACTATCCGCCTGCTGTTTTTCTGCCAGTGCATCCAAATAGCAGGAAAAGCCGTCTTTGCGGTTTTCCATAAAGACCACCTGTCCCGGGATGCGGGCGATTTCATAAAATCCCATATCAGCGAAAAATTTGGCACTAGTGGTTTTGGTATAAAGGAACAGGTGAAGATTGCCCCGTTCGTATTGTACCTGTTCCAGGTGGGAGAGCAGCTCATTCATGAGTCCTTCACCCTGGTGGGTATGATCCACGGCCATACACCGCAAGGTATTGCCAAAGCAGCTACCGGTTGCAATCACCTGGTAATCCGCATCCAGCATGACGCAGGTATAATCCAGATTGGCATCCCGGCGAATCCCCTCCT
The DNA here is from genome assembly GCA_019416065.1 of Acidaminococcus sp. Taxonomy (GTDB): domain Bacteria; phylum Bacillota; class Negativicutes; order Acidaminococcales; family Acidaminococcaceae; genus Acidaminococcus. The sequence goes on from DXYB01000012.1 coordinate 17,825, forward strand.
GTCTAAGCAGGGCATCCACCTGGGCCTGGGTCCGTTTGTCCGACGGGTACACCGGGCTGATCATATATTCGCTCATAGCCCTCTCCTTTTTCCTTAATGATGGTATTTTTCTTTCCGCATAATTTTAAATGCCCGGTAGATCTGCTCCAGCAGCAGGATCCGGATCATTTGGTGGGTAAAGGTGAGCGGTGAAAATTTCCAGCGAAAATCCGCCCGTTGGCGCAGGGCATCCGTATACCCGAAGGGCCCTCCAATCACAAAGGTCAGATGGCTGACGCCGGAGAGCATATACGTCTGTATTTTTTCCGCAAGGTCCGGTGAAGCAATCTCCTTGCCCTTAAGGTCCAGCAGGATCACAGTACTGCGCTGCGGGATAAGGTTTAACAGCCGCCGGGTTTCTTTATCCAGGATCTGTGCGGCAAGCGCCGGGGACGGAGCCTCAGGCATGGGTTCTTCCTGAATGGAGCGGATGTCCAGGTGACAATAAGCCCCCAGGCGCTTTGTAAACTCTTTTTCCGCTCCTTTCAGGTAGTCTTCTTTCAGCTTCCCTACGCAGGCAAGGGTGATGGTGATCATCCGTTGCTCTGGGGCATTTCTGCCAGCGTCACATGGCAATCCACTTCCGTATCACCGCGGAGGACGGTTACAGTAACTTCCTGCCCAACTTTGCACTGGTTCAAGGCATCCCGGAGAGCAGCAATAGTAGAGACCTTAGTCCCATTGAACTTAACGATAATATCATTTGGACGAATGCCGCCACGGTACGCAGGACCGTCCTGAAACAATTTGGCGACAAACAGCCCTCCTCTCAGGTCCAGACCGAACCCAAAGCGATTGGCCAAATCCGGGTCAATCAGGCTGGCGCCCAAATAGGGGCGAGCAATCTTGCCATGTTCTGCCAATTCTTTCAAAATGGGCTTGGCTTCGTTAATGGGGATGGCAAAACCAATACCTTCCACACCGCTAGCGGCAATCTTGGCACTGTTGATACCGATCACCTGGCCGTCTGCATTCACCAGGGCCCCGCCGGAATTGCCAGGGTTAATGGCGGCATCCGTTTGAATCAATTTAAAAGTCCGCTCGCCCATATCCAGGGTACGGTTTAAGGCGCTGATCACACCAGCGGTGACGCTGCCCCGAAATTCCATGCCCAGGGGGTTACCGATGGCGATGGCCGGTTCCCCTACCATCAAGGAATCGGAATCGCCAAATTCCGCTACGGGCAGTTCTTCGGTGCTATCGATTTTCACCACGGCTAAATCGGTGGTGGAATCCGTCCCCAGGACTTTGCCGGTATAGGTTTTGCCGCTGGGCAGGCTCACCACTATTTCCTGGGCCCCGGCTACCACGTGATTATTAGTAGCGATGAGACCACTTTTGTCGTAGATCACGCCGCTACCGGAGCCTTGCTCCACCAACTGCTGGGTACCATTGAAATAATTTCGCACCAGGGCCTTGTTGGCAATACCCACCACCGCAGGACCTACTTTTTTGGCGGCCTGCACAATGGGCGTATTCCGGGCGGAGCTCATTTTGGCTTCGGTGTCGCTGAGTTTCTGTTCCTGGGTTGTGGCAGGTTTCGCCGCGGCTTTGCCCGTCTCCGTCTTATTGCTGGCAAGGCCGCACCCGCTGCTTAAAAAGCTGGTAGAGAGGCTAAAGGCCATCAAAAGCGCCATTGTCTTTTTTCTCAATTGTTTATTCATCGTTTTCACTCCTTTATTGGCTGCATGTTGCTGACCATGCCCTGTTGTTTGGCAACCCTAAGGGTAATATTACCTGTGCGTTGCCCGCTGGTAAGGGCGGCAGCCACCGCATCCCGTGCCACTTGGGGCGTATTATTTTCTTCACTGAGATGGGCCAGAAACACTTCCAAAGGCGGCGCATCCAGGCTGGTCAAAAAGTTTCCCGCTGCCGTATTGGACAAGTGTCCCAATTTCCCTAAAATGCGCTGTTGCAGGGCATAGGGATAAGGGCCATTGCGCAGCATATCTTCGTCATGGTTGGCTTCCAGGATCAGGACTTGTGCTCCGTCCGCCGCCTGCTCCACAGTTTTGGTTACACTGCCGCAATCCGTCAGGTAGGTGCATTTCTCATCCCCGAAAAAGATCTGGTAGCCTACCGGATCCACAGCGTCATGGGGAATTTTGAAAGACGCAATCCGCAAGGCACCCAAAATACAGCCCCGGGGGACAATCCGCACCTGGCTGCGGGGCATTTGTCGGCGTATAGGAAGCTTAGACCAGGTTTTTTCGTTAGCAAAGATGGGCACCGTGGGATGTTGCCGGGCAAATACGTCTAGCCCAGCCACATGGTCTTTATGCTCATGGGTTAAAAATACGCCCTCTAAATCTTCGGGGGTCAGCCCACATTGGGCCAGTCCCTGCACAATGCGGCGGCAGGAAATCCCCACATCAATTAGAACGGCGGTATGCCCGGCCTGCACCAGTGTCGCATTGCCCTTGCTGCCACTGGCTAATATAGCCACTTCAAAATTCGTACGTGTCATCAGTCATCTCGTGCCCCGCTTAGAAATCCTGTAGAAAATACTTCTTTCGATAGTATACGTTTCATTATAGCAAATTTTATTAAAAAAGTGTAAAAAAACACCGAACTCTCCTGAGTTCGGTGTTTTTGCACTTAATGCTGGCTACGGCACTTGGGACAAACCCCATAAAAGTAAAACTGGTGCCCACTCACCTCAAAGCCGGTATCTTTTGCGATCTTGGCTTCCGCCGCTTTGGCGTCCACCGGATCCAGATCCCACACCCGGCCGCATTGCACACACTGGATATGGGGGTGTTCGTTCACCCGGGCGTCGTAGCGAAAACTTTCCTCACCAGTATTGAGCACTTGCACAATATGCAAACGGCTGAAAATCTCCACAGATTTATAGACGGTAGCAAAACTCATGCTGGGATATTTTTCCTTGACGGCATTAAAAATCATTTCTGCCGTAGGGTGCTCCGTCGTATGCGCCAGCATATCATACACTGCCAGGCGCTGCGGGGTCACCTTGCAACCATTATCCCGCAGGAGTTTAGCTAACTCTTGCATGGTAAGCATATTAAGGCCTCCTTCTTATTCTAGATTCATTTGATCTTAATAATAATTACTATCTAAATCTACTATACCCTTTCACGGTATTTTTGTCAATTCTTTTTTAATCCTGGATGGTCACCGGCATCCCGATGTAGGTCACGTTTTTAAGTTCTACCAGGTTGGCATTGAAAAGGCGCACGCACCCTTCGGAGGCATTTGTCCCCAAAGACGCTGGATCATGGGTGCCATGGATACCAATGCCATCCCATTTCCCCTTGCTGAGTCCGTAGGTATTTAAGGACAAAAACCAGGGACCATAGGCCCCGGCGATCTGCCCTTTACCATCACCAAAATCGTGGGTCCAGCTGGAAGCATCGTCAATTTCGTCCACGAGAAATGTACCTACAGGCGTGATATCATCGCCCCGCCGCTGCTTTTGCCCCAAGCCGCCTTTACCCACGGCACAGTCCCAGATACGGACAACAGTGTCCCCGTCCTTGATGTAAACTTTGTGTTCGCTTTTATCCACCAGCACCGTATACCGGGTGCCGGCTTTAAGCGGCGCTGTCAGGTCCTCTTTGCTATCCTTTTGGGAATCTTTCTTATGCTCCAAAGCCTGGATAGGCGACTGCTGCTTTTCTACTGGTTTGGTCGTACCCTCTGCTGACGCAGCAGGCTTTTTTACCGTACTGTAGCCACGATAGCCCAGGGCAAAACAGCCGCTCATTATAAGCAGCAATAGCGTCCCCAATAGACCCACAACAACAAATTTATGCCATCTATGATGTAGATTTCCTTTCATCAGTCGTCATACTTCCTTTTACCTAATAAATTGTATTTCTCCTATCTTACCATTCCAGTAGTATATTGACAAGAAAAAATCGTACACAAAACGGCTCTCCTAAGCCGTAGAAAACTTAAGAAAGCCGTAGTTTGATTTATCAAATTTTCACGCCGTCTGTACCGTTTCGATACGGTCGAACTCTTCCTTGTGGCGCAATTCTTCCTCCCGCAGGTCAAGTTCTGACTGCAGCCGCAAAAAGTACCCATCGGATACGCCAAAATACCGTCCCAGGCGGATAGAGGTATCTGCCGTAATTTTTCTCCGATCATGGAGCAAATCCTGAATACGGGAAACCGGCACATAAATTTTTTGTGCCAAGTGGTAAGAAGAGAGCCCCATGGGCTCCATAAATTCTTCCCGCAGAATTTCGCTAATTTTGGGTGTTGTAATGTATTGCTGTTCAGCCATGGTGTCCCCCTTTCACGAGTGGTAGTCGACAATCTCGACATCGGTCAAATTTTTGCCGTCGTAAACAAAGCAAATTCGGTATTGCCCATTAACTCGTATACTATACTGCCCCTCCCGGTCTCCATGCAGTAGTTCCAGATGATTCGCAGGAGGATTCCTAAGGTCATTAATATTTTCGGCGCCATGCATCATGAGCAATTTCCGGAGCGCAACCTTCTGTATTGATTGCGGGATTTTATAGGAAAATCGCTGATGAAAGATTTTCTCTGTTTCCTTATCTGCAAATGTCTTTATCATATTTTATATTATACCTGTATAGCGGGTAGTCGTCAAGGATTTATCTTCGTCCACCTTCAAATATCAGGTGCCGCAATCTCTACCACCTTAAACCCCTGACTCTCTTTGCTGAGTTGAAAGAGGAGCTGCTGAATCCAGCGCTCACTAGGATCGCACTGGAATGTAGCCACAAAGGTAACGGTGTGATCTGCTCCATCTTTGTTTACCTGATTGAGTGTCTCCAGGTTAACGCCATAATCCCCGATCATGGATAGCAATTTTCCCAGCCCATTGGGGCAATCAGGGCAGGTAAACTGTACGGTCACATTCTTTTCTCCTTGTTCCAGGGAAAAATCCTGGAACAAGGGGGCAAGAATACCCGGATTCCAGTCAAGCAGCAGGCCATACTGGTACATCCGGCTGGCTTCCATAATTTTTCGTACCACGGCTAGATACGCTGCCCGCTGTTCCGGGGCCACTTCTTTACCCAAGGTATCCAGGATTTTTTGTTCCCGGTCTGCCCGGAACACAGTGGTGCTGCCGTCCTGCTGCTTAACCTCGGCGACCTTGTGAGAGCAATCCATCCGTTGCAGCAAAAGGTCCCGGATTTTAGGATCCAGCGTATCAATAATCTTACGAATCTCTTCTAATGTCATGGTCATAAATGTCCTCCCATTGCTCGGGAAATAAAGCTCCCCGAAGGCCGTTCGCTTTCAGGGAGCTTTGTGTTATTCCGCTACTTTTCGTGCCGCTTCCGTGCCTACCTGGGACGTAGTGGCATGTCCTCCCAGGTCCGGAGTCAGGACTTTCTTTTCTACCAGCATGTCTTCAATGACCTGCAAGAGCTTAGTCCCCCACGCTTTATGTCCAAAGAAATCCAGCATTTGGGAAGCCGACCAGATGCTGGCCAAGGGATTTGCCTTTCCCTGTCCCGCAATATCCGGTGCGGAACCATGGATGGGTTCAAACATGGAGGGATATTTCCGCTCCGGGTTCAAATTGGCGCCGGCAGCCAACCCCATGCCACCACTAATAGCAGCACCCAAATCCGTCAATATATCTCCAAACAGGTTGGAACAAACAATAATCTGATACCGTTTGGGATCTTTCACCATGAACATACTGGCAGCATCCACCAGATAGGAGTGGGTTTCCACTTCCGGGTAGCCCTTACCCACCTCGGCAAAAATCTGATCCCAGAATACCATGGAATAGTTCAGGGCATTCCCTTTGCTAATGCTGGTCAGAGTCTTATGCTGGGCTTTTGCCATTTCATAGGCGTACCGGATAATCCGTTCACAGCCAAAGCGAGAGAAGACGCTGTCCTGAATGACCACTTCCCGAGGGGTTCCCTTGTAGAGCCAGGCCCCTTCTCCAGCGTACTCCCCTTCGCTGTTTTCCCGGATAAAGGTCATATCAATGTCTTCCCGGTTTATCCCAGATAGGGGTGTAGGCGCGCCTTTCAGGAGTTTCACAGGGCGCAGGTTTACATATTGGTCAAAGCCCTTGCGGATCTTGATGAGTAGACCCCGCAGGGAAATATGATCCGGGACGCCAGGATACCCCACCGCTCCCAGGTAAATGGCGTCGAAATGGCTGAGGGTCTCAATGCCATCTTTCGGCAGCATTTCTCCGTTTTTTAAATAATATTCACAGCCCCAAGGAAAATAGGAAAAATCAAAGGCAAAGGTCCCATCCAGTTTGGCTACCTCGTTGAGTACTTTTACCCCTTCTGACAGAACCTCCGGGCCAATGCCGTCCCCGGCAATAACAGCGACCTTATGGATTTGCTTTGTCATCGTACTGCCTCCTCGTATTACATCGCCGCGGTGCAGGTTGCGCCGTGAAATGCGGTGGATTCTTGGGTTCTTGCTGCCGAACGGCTAGGCGTCACCCGCTCCAGCCAGCGCAGGTCATAGGGCTCAAATTTTACCTTGCCATAGGCCGCCAGATCCAGTACCGTTCCGTCCCAGTCGGCATCAATGCGCCCGTTCTGCTTGATTAGAATATCGTATAAAATCGCATAGGGTTTACCGTCTTCGGCGTCTTTTTCCACAATGGTACTGTACGGCAGGGTTTTGTGGTAGACCAGCTCCAGATCCTTATACCGGAAATGGAACCCGCAGCGCATCCGGCAACCATCCAGGCCTGTATAGTCCGCCACCTGTAGCAAATCCTGCAAGATCTGGTCATGGGGCCGGTCATACAGGTTTTCCGGCGTAGTTTCCGTGTAGTCAAACCGGAACTGGATACTGGGAGCATGGATTTTCCGGAAACGTTCCATAAAGGGCACCAGCTGCTGCCGTGGATAGTGCTTATAGAGAACGCAATTGATCCGAAATTTGACCGGCAGCCTGGTTAATAATCCATCATTGGACTCCACAACGTAATGCTGCATGTGCCGGGAAATATTCACGCAGGTGATCTTTTCTTTATTCCGTTCCATAAAGGCCAGGAGCTCTTCCTCTGTTTGGATCTCGGATACGGGTAAGGTGGTATTAATATACACCTTGTGGGTCGTGGGCACCTGGTCCAGCATCACCTGCAGGCTCTCCAAATTGGCCAGGGGTTCCCCCCCGGTAAAGACAAAATCACAATAGGGCGTCAGCTGGTCCATAGTGTGGATGCTGCGGCAGATGGCTTCCAAGGAAAAGTCCGTGGTATCGGCGTACTCTTCCTTATTGACGCAGAATGGACAGTGATTCTGGCAGTCGTAGGGTACAAAGACCGTAACCGTGGCGCCGCCCTTTCTGGTCTTGTACGGATGGAAGGCGGCTTCCAGCGCAGACTTTTTTCTAATAATCATGTAAATCCCCTCAAACTATAAAAGATGGCCTGGAGTTTTCCAACTGTCATCCTAAAACTTACAAAAAGCATTTCATATTATTTTACCATAAACGGCGTGGGTGTTCCAATGGTTTCATAAAAAAATGCTATAATAGACCCATTCCAAACACATTCATCGATAAAAGGGGAGGTTACCATGCGTTCAATCATTCCTGACGGGTTTACGGTCTTTTGCTGCAAAGGCGGTGCCTGCCACCATACGTGCTGCCAGATATGGGAAATTGACATTGATCCAGATACCGCCGCTTATTACCTGTCGCTGCCCGGAAAACTGGGCAGGACTATGCAGCAGGCCATGGCCCAAAATGCTGATGGAACCTGGTATTTCACGCTGAACGAAAAAGGCTATTGCCATTTTTTAGATGCCGATGGCCTTTGCCACGTGATTAAGGAACTGGGGGAGGAGGCACTGTGCGACATCTGTGCAGTACATCCCCGTTTTTTCACCTACGTTGGTGATACGATCCTATGTGGTACCGGTTTATGCTGTGAAAAGACCTGTGAGATTTTGCAACATATGTCCGGTCCTTTGGGATTTACGGAGGAAGATACCGGCACCCGGCTGACCTTTTCGGAACTACTAGCATCCTTAGGCTATCCTCTGAAAGATGCGGCCTGTGATTTCACGCCGGAACCGTCTTTGCCTCTTTATGCCAAAATCTTCCAACGTCTGTCTGCCACAGAACCCATTGATGCCGCATGGACAGCGGACATGGACACGCTCCCCCATAAGTTGCCTGAACTGGTCCAGAAAGCAAAAAATGCCCTAAGGGAGCAATCTCTTGACACTAAATTTTTGGAACGGCTGTATCACTATATTTTGTACCGCCAGCTGGACAAAGCGGTTATCTATGGTCTGGGCACACTTTTCACCTATGCACGGGAAAGTACGGAATTTATCTATTGTATGGCAGCGTATCGGGGAGACTTACCAGAGCAGGCCCGTCGTTGGTCCGAACAGATCGAGTACGACACAGACAATGTGGATCTCCTGCTGCAGAGCATACAGACACACTAACAATAAGAAATAAGAGCTGTGGCTTGTCAACACGACTTACCGCAGCTCTTATGTTATTTTTTTTCTTTAAATTCCACCAGTTCCAGTTCCATATCGCTGTGGAGCATTTCCTGTGCCAGTTGATCCGGGTAAGGATGCCCATAAACAATCCGCTTGATCCCGGCATTGATCAGAATCTTGGAGCACACCACGCAGGGCTGATGGGTGCAGTACAAGGTAGCGCCCTGGGTGGACACCCCGTTGACCGCCGCTTGGATCACTGCGTTTTGCTCCGCATGCAGGCCCCGGCACAATTCGTGGTTTTTCCCGCTGGGCACATGCAGTTTTTCCCGCAGGCAACCAGTTTCTTCACAGTGGGGCAAGCCTTTCGGGGCCCCATTATAGCCGGTAGCCAGGATTTGCCGGTCTTTTACCAGAACGGCTCCCACATGCCGTCTCAGGCAGGTGGAGCGTTTGGCAATTACTTGGGCAATTTCCATAAAATAGCTGTCCCAATCCGGTCTTTCCATTAGCCCTCCACGGTCCCGAATACCCGATCTCCTGCATCGCCCAGTCCGGGGACGATATAGCCCCGTTCGTTCAGGTGATCATCCAGCGCCGCCGTATAAATGGGCACATCCGGATGGGCTTTGTTCACCAGTTGCACGCCCTCCGGTGCCGCTACGAGGCACATAAAACGGAAATGCTTGTAGCCTCGTTGTTTCAAAAGGGAAATGGCGGCTACGGCACTGCCACCAGTGGCCAGCATGGGGTCAATGAGAATGACTTCCGCTTCGGTGTCATTAGGGATTTTGCAATAATATTCAATGGGCTTCAGGGTCTTTTCGTCCCGGGTTAGGCCGATATGCCCCACACGGGCTTCCGGTACCAGATCCAGTACAGCATCCAAAAAGCCCAGGCCGGCCCGGAGAATTGGTACCACGATAATCCCGCTGACAGCCAGCTGGTAGCCCGTTGTCTCTGCCAGCGGGGTTTGCACTTTCACTTCCCTAACCGGCAGGTTTTTGGTCACTTCAAACAATAAAAGCTGGGCGATTTCATCCAAAAGCCGTCTAAAATTCCTTGGTTGGGTCTTTTTATCACGCAGGTGGGTCATTTTCTCTTTGATCAGGGGATGGTCCACAACCCGAATTTGCATAAAAGGTCTCCTTTCGTTTCCACAACGATTACTTGTATACGGCCCGTTCTCCTCCAATCAGGGGTGGACGGGTTCTAGCTGCGGTCAGTACAGCATTGCCCAGTTTTTTTCTTCCCAGGCGCACTGGCACGGCCACCCGTTTCAGGTGCATGCCAATTAGGGTCTGTCCGATATCCAGCCCCAGATCCGCCGTAACGGTTTCCACCACCACAGGATTTTTCAGCTCGTTATAGGCGGTCGCGGCAAAGGCGCCGCCAGCATGCTCAATAGGGCGCACGGTGACTTGCTGCCAGCCATATTTTTCCATGACTTTTTCTTCGACAACCAGGGCACGGTTCAGATGCTCACAGCACTGTGCTGCCACAGCGATCTTGTATTTCCGTGCCACTTTCCGGATAGTGGTATAGAGAATTTTGGCCAGTTTCATGCTGCCCCCGGTGCCGATCTTGTTGCCCAGTACTTCACTGGTGCTGCAGCCTACCACTAGCACTTGCCCCGCTTTGCCTCCAGATTTACTGATTAGCTCTTCCACATCTTCTTCGATCTCTTGACCGATTTTATCTAAATCCAGTTCTGCCATAGCACTCACTTCTTTTCCAGGTTCATGATCTTTTCTACCCGTGTTTCATGGTAGCTGCCCAGGAAAGAGGCATGCAAAAAGGCATCCACGATTTGTTCTGCCAGCCCCGTTCCCAGCACCCGTCCGCCCAGACAGATGACATTAGCATTATTGTGTTCCCGGGCTTTTTGGGCGCTGTAACAGTCGCCGCAGAGCGCAGCCCTAATGCCGTGAATCTTATTTGCCGCGATGGACATCCCGATCCCGGTGCCGCAGACCAAAATCCCCAGATCTGCTTCCCCCGCCGCTATGTTTTCGCCTACTTTTTCCGCCATATCCGGGTAATCAACGCGCTCTTTGGTAAAGGTCCCGGCGTCGTCCACGTCGTAGCCCTTATCCGCCAAATACTCTTTCAAGACTTCTTTCAGTTCAAAGCCGCCATGGTCACAGCCTAGCATAATTCTCATTGTCTCGTGCCTCCCTTGTGGGTTCTGCCCCTTGTTCCTATTTATTGTATCACAAAAACCGCTACTTATTCCACGAGGAGCCCTTGCAAAAAAGCGGGCGTTTGTCCACTCTTTTGGCGGAACATTCCATTTTCATACAGCAGCACATTTTGGCCTGCGCTTTTTTGCATCCGGTTCATAATGGCAAGGCCCAAAGCCTGATTCGTTACGCCCTCACCCAGGATGATGTCCACGTTTTCCCGGTCAAACTGCCGCAGATCCGTAAATAAATGCTCTGCCAACTCCTCCAGGCTTTTTCCCGCATCGCACACCACCAGCTGCGCCGTGCGTGGCAAATGCTGCGCGGTTTCAGAAAGGGCCAGCACCCCGGTTTTTAAACCGGATGCTTCCGCCAAAATCGCCGCCCGGATCACCCCCAGGCCAGCTTGCTCCCCTGCAATCAGGTACATGGGCGCCTTAGGCGCATAATGCCGGTATTTCATCCCCGGGGCTTTGGGCTTTTGATCAGCGCCCAAAAGGCCTGGATCAATCCGCACGTCCCCCATAACACTGCGAATCATTTCCGCCGTGATGCCCCCGGGGCGTAAAATCGTGGGAATGGCTTCTGTCGTATCAATGATGGTGCTTTCTACCCCGATGGTGCAGGGGCCGCCGTCCACCACGCCTGCAATGATACCCTGCATGTCCTGCAGTACATCGGCCGCATTGGTAGGGCTGGGTTTTCCGGACTTATTGGCACTGGGTGCCGCAATGGGCACACCAGTAAGGCGGATCAGTTCCCTTGCCACCGGATGGCTGGGAAACCGTACGGCAACCGTTGGCTGCCCGGCTGTCACCACAACTGGAATCGCATCGCTTTTGGGTACAATCAGCGTCATAGGCCCCGGCCAGAAAGCTTCCATTAATTTTTGGGCCATAGGGGATACTCCGTTAGTCAGCTGTGCCAATTGGTCAAATTCTGCAATGTGCAGGATGAGGGGATTGTCCGCAGGTCTGCCTTTGGCCATAAAGATTTTTTGGCAGGCCTTTCCATCCAGGCCACTGGCGCCTAATCCGTATACCGTTTCTGTGGGAAACGCTACCACTTCACCCTGGCGCAAAAGCGCCGCTGCAGGGGCAAGGCATTCCTTAAGCTTATCCTTTTCCGTTATTTTCCAGCATTTCGTTTCCATAGTCCGATCCTTCTTTCACCGCAAAAACCATACGGGGAATATCTCCGTAATCCTTAATGACCTGCACAGTAGGAAAGCCTGCCTCGTGGCACAGTGCTGTCACCGCATCCCCTTCTTCTACACCGATTTCAAAGGCCAAAAGGCCTGTTGGTTTCAGGTATCTCCATACCCCATTTAGGATCCGCCGGTAAAAATCCATTCCATCTTCGCCCCCGTCCAGTGCGCCCTTTGGCTCCCACTGCACTTCCTGCTGCAGCCCGGAAAGGTCTTTGCGGGGGATATAGGGAGGATTGGAAACGATCACATCAAAGCAGGCCTCTTGAGGAAGTTGGGCATAAAGATTGGATACAAGCGTAGTCAGCCGATCCGATATGCCTAGGCGCGCTCCGTTTTCTGCCGTTACCTGCACGGCAGCGGGACTGATATCCACGGCCGTGCCTTGTGCTTCCGGCAATGCTGCAAGCAGGGACACAATAATGGCCCCGCTGCCACACCCCAGGTCCAAAATACGCCGCTTCCCTTTTGTTCCATTCATGTGTACCAGGCGTTCCACAAGGGACTCCGTTTCCGGGCGGGGAATCAACGTATCTTTTGTCACCTTAAATTCGTGGCACAAAAATCCCTTGCTGCCTAAAATATAGGCCACAGGTTCCCGGGTACCCCGTCTTGCTACATACTGGCGGTATTGTTCCAGCTCCTGTATTTCCAGCGGTTCGTCAAAATGAGTGTACAGGTCAATCCGCTTTTTGTGCAGTACCGCACACAGGAGAAGCTCCGCATCCAGCCTAGGATTTTCTATACCTCTACGGGTAAAAAACTGCTGGGTCCATTGCAAAATCTTCAGGATGGTCCATACTTCTCTGGACATTATTGCACCTGCTTTAATTTCCGTGCCTGCTCGTCGGTACGTAGCGCCTCAATGAGCGGGTCCAGGTCTCCATTTAAAATATCTGTCAGCTGGTGAAGCGTCAACCCGATCCGGTGGTCAGTGACCCGCCCTTGGGGGTAATTATAGGTACGAATCCGCTCGCTCCGGTCCCCGGTTCCCACCTGACTGCGGCGATCCGCATCCAAAGCCTCCTGCTGTTTCATCTGTTCCATTTCATAGAGCCGTGCCCGCAGCATCTGTATGCATTTTTCCCGGTTTTGCAGCTGGCTGCGCTCGTTCTGGCACTGCACCACAATCCCAGTAGGGATATGGGTCATTCGCACGGCGGATGATGTTTTGTTAACGTGCTGTCCGCCAGCCCCGCTGGCCCGGTAATAATCCACCCGTACGTCCTTCATATCCAGCGCTACGTCCACTTCCTGAGCTTCCGGCATCACCGCTACCGTCACGGTAGACGTATGTACCCGTCCCTGGGCTTCAGTTTCCGGCACCCGCTGCACCCGGTGTACTCCGCTTTCAAATTTCATATGGCTGTACACGTCTGTGCCGCTCACCATAAAAATCACTTCTTTAAACCCGCCTAGCCCAGTAGGACTGGCGTCCATCAAATCCACTTTCCATCCCTTACTCTCGGCATAGCGGGTATACATCCGAAACAAATCGCCGGCAAAAAGCGCCGCTTCATCCCCGCCGGCACCGGCCCGGATCTCCATGATAATATTTTTTTCATCGTTGGGATCCTTGGGGAGCAGCAAAATGGTGAGCTGCTTTTCATAGTCTTCAATGGTGGGCTGCAGGGATTGCATCTCCTCCTCCGCCATTTCCACCAGTTCCTTGTCCTCCCGGGCCTTGACGATAGCCGCATCATCTTTATAGGTGTTCGCCAGCTTTTTATATTCCCGGTACACCGTCACTAGCTCCGTCAGCTTGGCATGGGCCTTGGTGTACTGGAGCCACTTGTCCTGTTGGGCGATCACTTCCGGGTCGCTGATTTTATGTTCTAGATCCAGGTAGCGGTCTTCCAGATCCTGTAATTTATCCAGATTCTCAAACATAATCGTTCCTCATTCACTCCATACTTTCCGAAGGGGGTAATACTGCTTCTAACGAAGCAATGGCCACTTCGATTTGCGCATCATCCGGCTGCCGGGTGGTCAGTTTCTGCAGCATGAGCCCCGGCCAGATGGCAGCACGCACATAGCGATGCTCCATATGCTGCCCGGCAAAGCGGATAACCTCATAGCTGATCCCTGCTACAACGGGCATCAAAAGCACCCGGCTCAAAATCCTTAGCAGCAGGCTGGGCCAGCCCAAAAACGCAAAAATAAAAATGCTGATGAGCATCACAATCATCAAAAAATTGGTGCCACAACGGGGATGCAGTGTGGTAAAAGGCCGCACGTTTTCTACCGTAAGGGGCAGGCCATGTTCATAGGTATGAATGGTTTTATGCTCCGCTCCATGGTATTGAAAAACTCGCTGGATATCTTTCTGTCGGGAAATGCCCCAGATATAGGCCAGAAAAATGCCAAGGCGCAAAAAGCCTTCCAAGAGATTCAGCCACAGGGCACTGACGCCCCTATTTTGCAACAGCTTCATGGCCCCGGTAGGCAGCACCACAAACAGAAGAATTGCCAGCCCCACCGACACCAGGACCGTACCGGCGACTTCTCCGCTTGTCATTTTTTCTTCTTCCTCGCTGCTTTGCTGGGCGGACCAGGATAAGGCCTTCATACCATAAACCAGAGATTCTACTAGCGATACCACACCTCGCAAAAGCGGCTTTTTAAGGATCGGGTAGCGGTCACTGATGCTGCCCGCCGGCTTGCAGTCCACGACAATCTCCCCGTCAGGCTGCCGCACGGCAACGGCAATCTTTCCCGGGGCACGCATCATCACGCCCTCAATGACAGCTTGTCCGCCAACGCTTAATTTCTTTGCCATACTTTTCTCCATACAAACAAAAGGAGTGCTGCAAGATTGCAATCACTCCTTTTTGATGCGCTGTTATTATTCTGCGTCTTTTTGCGCGTCTTTGCTGTACCGTCTGTTGAATTTTTCAATACGGCCCCGGGCGCTCATGTCACGCTGTTTACCGGTGAAGAACGGATGGCACTGGGAGCAAACGTCCACGCGCAATTCCTTCTTTACGCTGCCAGTTTTAAAAGTATTGCCGCAGCCACAGATAACGGTGCATTCCCCGTACTGCGGATGAATTCCCTTTTTCATTGTCAAACACCTCTCTCTTTCTGCATTAATATATCCAGACATTAACGCTTAAGCATTATACCATATAAGAAAAGCTGACGCAAGAAAAATTCGTGACCTTGGAAAAGGCCGTATAGCGTCCTTCCGCACTCCCCGTCTTCCTTTTTCGTATTATACCATAGATTTTTTGCCACGGCCCCCTCTGTCTCAGTACTTTTTCTGTGCTGGGTCCCGCCTGCAAACTTCTTCCCACACGGTTTGGGCATAGGTATACAAGGATTTACCTTCTACTGTGCGGAGATAGTGGGGATCAAAGCCACCGGGGCCTAGGCGAAACCGGTCCAAGGCGTCAGCATCTTTAAAAATATGATAGAGCAGCACGCCGTGCTTACCAAAACGCTGGCTGATGGATTGATTGCCCAGGCTATCATTGTGGTCATGGTAACACATCACTGCCGCTGTCAGCCGATCATAAGGCAGCCCATGCCCTCTACAATAGGCGTGATAATAACGTGCGGCTCTTGCTCCGTGTCCCACGTCCAACCGGTCATCGTGACGCCGGGTATCATGAAAGGCAGCAGCAGCTCCCAAAGTGTCCCAATCTTTTTTCGACAGGTGCATTTTATCTGCTAGCAAAAGGGCGAATAACAGAACTCTTCCAGCATGCTGTTTGGTATGGATGGGGCTGGATTTCAAGGCAAACTCCACCTGTTCCATCATAAAGGTATACCACTTTTCATAGTCTTCCCGAATATCTTCCGGGACTGTAAAGGAAGTTGGCATCATTTCGCATTTCCCTCTATACCCACCTGGCACATTTTCATGGCTTGGAGTGCATTCTCGTGGCTTTCAGATGTCACACCAGCACAGCAGGAAGCATCCACGGTAATGGGGATTTCAGGAAAACTGGCTTTCAAAATAAAGGCGTTACTGATAACGCAAATATCGGTGCAAAGTCCCACCAGTTCAATAGCATCCGGATGATACGGGGCAATGAGCGCCGGTAATTGTAAGCTGCCAAAAGACGGTTTTTCTACCACAGCCGCTGCTTTTTTGACAAAGGGCTGCAAGGCATCTGCGATCTGCCATCCCTTTTGCCCTTTGATGCAGTGAGGCACAGGAAGATTGCGCCCTTCCTGGGTTTCCAGGTAATTTTTCGGATGGGTATCCTGGGTAAAGAAAAGTACGGCGTCTTTTTCTGCTTCTAATTTTTTCACTAAGTGGGGCAGCATGGCTTGTGCTTCTTTTGTCCCTAGAGCACCGTCGATAAAATCATTTTGCATGTCAACCACAACAATAATTTTTTTCATGATACCGTCCTTTCGTTAAAGGGATTATACAGTGGTTTTTACCCATCTTATCACAGTTCCCCCTGTTGTCAAATGCTACCTTTTGCGCCATCCACGCAAGTCCGGGTATGCTATAATAGCGGTAACAATCAGTTATAGCTACTTTTACCATGATCCTGTACTTGCAAAGGAGTCCTGCAATGAAATTTGATTATCTCACGTATCACTATCCTAGTCGGCGCAGCGTCATCTTTGGGCAAAAAGGAATGGTCTGCACCTCCCAGCCGCTTGCGGCCCAAGCGGGTCTGGATATTTTAAAACAGGGCGGCAATGCCGCCGATGCGATTATCGCTACCGCTGCCTGTATGACGGTTTTGGAACCTACAAGCAATGGGCTGGGGAGCGATGCCTTTGCCCTGTATTGGCATGCCAAAGAGAAAAAATTATATGGGCTTAACGGGAGCGGCTATGCCCCCAGCGGCTTGACACTAGAGCACATGAAACAAAAGGGCTACGCCAAAATGCCGGAAAGAGGCTGGGAATCTGTAGACGTACCCGGTGCGCCGTCAGCCTGGTCCGAACTGCATAAAAAGTTTGGCAAGCTTCCTTTTACGACCTTACTGCAACCTGCCATAACCTATGCGGAAAACGGATTTCCGCTACATCCTATAGCAGGCCTTTTATGGAAACGGGCCGTGGAGGTTTTTGCTCCTTATAAGGATAATCCGGAATTCCAGCCATTTTTTGCTACGTTTTTCAAAGAGGGCGTTCCTGCCATCGGTTCCCTGCTGCGCCTTCCAGATCACGCCAGGACGCTGCGGGAGCTGGCTGAAACTTCCTGTGAAAGTTTCTACCGGGGCGAGATTGCCAAAGCTATTGTGAAGTTTTCTAAGGAGACCGGCGGCTACTTGACTCAAGAAGACTTGGCCAACTACCGGGCTGAATGGGTATCCCCCATCCATACCACCTATCACGGGTACGAAGTATATGAAATCCCGCCCAATGGACACGGGATAGTGGTGTTAATGACGCTAAATATTCTTAAGCAGCTGGCACTGCAAAACCTGCAGCATAATGCGCTAGAAACCATGCACAAACAGATTGAAGCCATGAAACAGGCCTTTATTGACGGGCAGACCTATATCAGTGATCCACGCTTCATGCAAATGAGCACGGACTATCTCCTAAGTGATGCCTACGCTGCCAAAAGAGCCACAAAAATTTCAGATGTGGCCCTGGACCCCCGGCCAGTGGATCCTTATTGCGGCGGTACGGTATATCTGTGTGCGGCCGATCAGGAAGGGAATATGGTATCCTACATCCAAAGCAATTACAAAGGCTTTGGCAGCGGGATTGTGATTCCTGGCTACGGCATTGCCTTAAATAACAGGGCTTGCGATTTTAAACTGGATCCCCGGTCTGCCAATTGCCTGGCACCAGGAAAAAAGCCCTACCACACCATCATCCCTGGATTTTTGCTAAAGGACGGTGAAGCCGTAGGTCCCTTTGGCGTCATGGGAGCTTACATGCAGCCTCAGGGCCACGTACAAGTGCTCATGAACATGCTGGATTTTGGCATGAACCCCCAGGAAGCCCTAGATGCACCCCGCTGGCAATGGCTCAGCAAGAAAAAAGTCATAGTGGAAGCAGGTTTTGGTGAAGAAATCGTAAAAGCACTGCAACAAAAAGGGCACGACTGCTCTAGTACAAAGGATTTTACCAGTTTTGGGAGGGGGCAAATTATCCTTCGCAAACCGGACGGGGTACTTGTAGGCGCAACTGAATCCCGCACGGATGGATGCGTCGCTGCCTGGTAAAACCTACAAAAGCAAAAGAAAGAAAACAGGGTGGAACCATAGCGGTTCCGCCCTGTTTTCAGGTAAGGAATGGATTATTGTTTCAGGTTATAAAATACGGACAGGCCATTGTACTGTGCGGCCGCGCCTAGATCTTCTTCAATCCGCAGCAGCTGATTGTACTTGGCCACCCGGTCCGTCCGGCAAGGAGCACCGGATTTGATCTGGCCAGCGTTGGTTCCCACTACCACATCGGCAATGGTGGTATCTTCTGTTTCCCCGCTTCTGTGCGATACAATGGCAGTATAACCGGCCCGTTTGGCCATTTCAATGGCATCCAGGGTTTCTGTCAGAGTCCCAATCTGATTCAGCTTGATCAGGATGGCATTGGCTACGCCCATATCAATACCTTTTTTCAGCCGTTCCACGTTGGTGACAAAAAGGTCATCGCCTACGATCTGGATCTTTTTGCCCAGAACATCGGTAAAGTATTTCCAGCCGTCCCAATCGTCTTCTGCCAGACCATCTTCAATAGAGATGATCGGATATTTTTCCACCAGGGACGCGTACCAATCCACCAGTTCTTTGGCGGTTTTGACTACGCCTTCCCCTTTCAAGTTATATTTGCCATCTTCATAGAACTCGCTGGCTGCGGCATCAATGGCCAGTTTTACGTCTTCTCCCGGTTTGTAGCCAGCTTTTTCAATGGCTTCCACAATCACCTGCAGTGCTTCTTCGTTGCTTTCCAGGTTGGGTGCAAAGCCACCTTCGTCTCCTACGGCAGTCCCCAGACCTTTGCCTTTTAGTACAGCCTTCAGTGCCTGATAAATTTCTGCATTGGTACGCAAGGCTTCTGCAAAACTGGAGGCCCCCACTGGCATAATCATAAATTCCTGGATATCTACGTTATTATCCGCATGGGCACCGCCATTTAAGATATTCATCATGGGAACGGGCAATTCTTTAGCATTCACGCCACCCAAATACTGGTACAAGGGCAACCCCACTTCTTCTGCAGCCGCTTTGGCCACCGCCAGGGATACGCCCAAAATTGCGTTGGCTCCCAAGCGGCCTTTGTTAGGCGTGCCATCCAGCCGGATCAGTGCATTGTCAATTTCCACCTGACGGGTAGGATCCAGCCCGATTATGGTATCTGCAATGGTATCGTTCACATTGTCAACGGCCTTGCTGACGCCTTTGCCGCCAAACCGGGACTTGTCCCCATCCCGCAGTTCTACG
Source organism: Acidaminococcus sp. (assembly GCA_019416065.1). Taxonomy (GTDB): domain Bacteria; phylum Bacillota; class Negativicutes; order Acidaminococcales; family Acidaminococcaceae; genus Acidaminococcus. The sequence continues at coordinate 37,014 of DXYB01000012.1, forward strand.
GCTTCATGCACGCCGGTAGAAGCCCCAGAGGGCACTGCAGCCCGGCCTACAACACCATCATCCAGCAGTACATCCACTTCAATAGTGGGATTGCCTCGGGAATCCAGAATTTCTCTTGCGCATACATTTTCAATGATTGCCATGGGTATCATCACTCCTTATTATGCAAAAGCAAACTATGTCCAGTCATCACCACAGGTTTTGGCAGTTCCAAAAGCTCCAGCAAGGTGGGAGCAATATCGGAAAGCCCCCCATCTGCCACCGTGGTGCCTTCTTCCACGCCCACTACCAAAATGGGAACAGGATTGGTGGTATGGGCCGTCATGGGTGAATGGCTTACCGGATCTTCCATCTCTTCGCAGTTACCGTGGTCGGCGATAACAACGGCAGCGCCGCCCTGCTTTAGAATCGTTTCCAAAAGGCCGCCTACACATTCGTCCACCGCTTCTACCGCTTGAATGGCTGCCGGCAAACTGCCAGTATGCCCTACCATGTCCGGATTGGCGAAATTCAAAACCACCAGATCATACAGGGATTTTCGCAGGGCTTCCTGCAATTTTTCCGTTACGATATAGGCGCTCATTTCCGGCTGTAAATCATAGGTGGCAACTTTGGGAGAAGGAACCAGAATTCGGTCTTCTCCGGGGAATACCGCTTCCCGTCCGCCATTAAAGAAAAACGTCACATGGGCATACTTTTCTGTTTCTGCGATATGTAACTGGCGCAGGCCGGCTTTAGCCACACATTCTGCCAGTGTGTCATTGACTTCTTCCGGGGGAAAGGCCACTGCAGCCTGCATGCCAGTTTCGTATTCCGTCATACTGACAAAGTGCACCGGATAGCTGTCTGCATTTCTGGTAAATCCGGTAAATTCCGGATCCGTGAATACATGCGTCAGTTCCCGTGCCCGATCCGGGCGGAAGTTAAAGAAAATCAGGGAATCGCCTTTTGCAACCTGGCCACGCACGCCACTTACCCTAAAGGGAACCACAAATTCATCTGTCTGACCGGCATCATAAGCACTCTGCAGCCCGGCACGTGCCGAAGCGGCTTCTGGCGCACTGCTCTTAGTCATGACAGCATACATTTTTTCGATGCGGTCCCAGCGTTTGTCCCGGTCCATTGCATAGTACCGCCCCCCTACGCTCGCGATCTCACCCAGCTGCAACTCTTTGCATAGGGTTTCGGTTTGTTCCAGATAGGGCAGCGCGCTTTGAGGCGGGGTATCCCTGCCATCTAAAAACAGGTGCAAATACACATGGGGGACTTTCAGCTTTTTAGCCATTCGCAAAAGGCCAAATAGGTGCTCCATATGACTGTGCACACCGCCATCGCTTAGTAGCCCCAAAAGGTGCAGTTTCTTTTCGGTATCCCGGGCGTTTTCCATGGTCTGAACCAATACCGCATTGGTTTCCAGTTCCCCACTTTTTACGGCACGGGTAATCCGTGTCAGGCTCTGGTAAATAATCCTTCCCGAGCCAATGGTCATATGCCCAACCTCGGAATTTCCCATCTGCCCTTCCGGCAGGCCTACCGCTTCTCCGCTGGCATTTAGCTGCCCATGAGGACAGCGGTTAAAATAATAATCCAAATGGGGCGTTCTAGCACAATAGGCCGCATTGGAAGGAGAGGGCGGGGCGATGCCCCACCCATCCAAAATCATGAGAACTACGGGTCTTTTTTTCATACCTGCCTCAGTTTAGAATGCTTTTGCCAGAGCGGAAAATTCCGTGCCGGACAAGCTGGCACCGCCTACCAAGACGCCATCAACGCCATCCACATGGAAACCATGGGCATTATCGCTGGTGACACTGCCGCCGTACAGGACACGCACTTTCCGGGCTGCTTCTTCCCCAAATTTATCCGCAATGGTTTTCCGGATCAATTCTGCCGCTGCTACTGCATCCCGTACTTCCGCACTGTTTCCGGTGCCGATTGCCCAAATCGGTTCATAGGCCACCACCAGACGGGCAATCTGCTTATCGGTCAGCACATCCAATACAGGATCCAGCTGGGATTTAATCTTATCCATAGTGGAGCCTTTTTTGTGTTCTTCTTCGTCTTCCCCGACGCAGAGCACCGGATCCATATCATTACGGAACACAGCCAGTACCTTTTTCACTACGATCTCATTGGTTTCCCCAAAGAATTTTCTCCGTTCGCTGTGTCCCACAATTACATAGCTGGAGCCAATTTCTCGAATCATAGGGCCGGATACGGCACCGGTATAAGCGCCTTCATCTTCCCAGAAGATATCCTGAGCACCATATTCGATGCCATCTTCGTCCACCATGGCCGCCACACTTTCCAAGGCAGTAAAGGGCGGGAACAGGAGAATTTCTTTTTGACCCAATACGTCTTCCGTACCATGGGCCACCTGGTGAGCCAGTTCCGTGGCTTCTTCCACCGTCTTGTGGCATTTCCAGTTGCCGGCAATCAGGATGGTCCGCAAATCATCCAATGCCGCCAGTCCCGGTAGTACTTTGCCTTCCAGGTATTCTAGGGAAGCACCGCCACCGGTGGACACATGGCTCATTTTATCCGCCAGGCCAAATTGTTTAACGGCTGCGGCGCTATCGCCGCCACCCACGATGGTAACCCCATGAGAAGCCGCCATAGCTTCTGCCACAGCCCGGGTTCCTTCTGCAAAATTAGGCATTTCAAAAACGCCCATGGGACCGTTCCACACCACCGTCTCCATCTTCTGCAGCGTGTCTTCATAAAGCTTGGCCGTCTTGGGCCCGATATCCAGTGCCATATAGTCCGGGCGCAGGGCATCCAGATCCTCGGCTTCATGGGGAGCGTCGTTTTCAAATTTGGCAGCCATAATGAGGTCAATCGGGAGTAAGAACTTGGTATTCTGGGCAGCCGCTTCTGCAATAATATCTTTGGCAATCCCGATGCTTTCCTCTTCCACCAGGGATTTTCCCAGGTTGTACCCTTTGGCCACCAGGAACGTATTAGCCATACCACCGCCGATTAAGATCACATCAGTCTTTTTGATAAGGCTGCGGATGACCGCGATTTTATCCGCCACTTTGGCCCCGCCGATCACCGCCGCAAAGGGCCGTTTAGGACGATCCACCGCGTTCCCCAGGTAGGCGATTTCCTTTTCCATCAGGTAGCCGGCTACGCTGGGCAAAAAGTGGGTAACCCCTTCCACGGAAGCATGGGCCCGGTGGGAAACCCCAAAGCCATCGTTCACGAATACATCGGCCAGGGAAGCCAGTTCATGGGCAAAATGCAGATCATCCTTTTCTTCTTCCGGATGGAACCGTAGATTTTCCAGGAGCAATACATCTCCATTGCGTAGGTTCTTCGCTGCTTCTTGGGCATCTTTGCCCACACAGTCCGCACAAAATTGTACCGGGCGGTGCAGCCGCTGGCTCAGGGCATCCGCTACAGGCCGCAAGCTATATTTCAGGTTAACCTGCCCTTTAGGACGACCCAAATGCGCCATCAGGATCACGGCAGCGCCCTGATCCAGCAGATAATGCAGCGTGGGCAGGGACGCATCAATCCGGATAAAATCGGTGATTTCGCCCTTGTCATTCATGGGAACGTTGTAATCCACACGGACCAGTACCCGTTTCCCTGTGACTTCAATATCTTCCAGCGTTTTTTTATCCATGAATTCGTCCCACCCTCTTACAAACCTTTTTTAGCAACGAATACGGCCAGTTCTACCAGGCGGCAGGAATAGCCCCATTCATTGTCATACCAGGAAACGACCTTGCACATCCGCGGCCCTACCATCATGGTGGATAGTCCGTCCACAATAGAGCTCAGCGGGCAGCCGCTATAATCTTTGGAAACCAGCGGCAGTTCGTTGTAGCCCAGGATGCCTTTCATGGTGGTTTCGGAAGCTGTTTTCATTGCCGCATTAATTTCGTCTTTGGTGGTGTCCTTCTTCAGGATGCAGACCAGATCGGTCAGGGACACATCCGGGGTCGGGACACGAATCGCCATGCCTTTCAGCTTGCCTTCCAGCTGCGGCATTACAAGTCCAATGGCTTTGGCAGCACCGGTAGTTGTCGGAATAATGCTGCAGGCACCCGCACGGGCACGGCGCAGATCCTTATGGGCCGCATCCAGGATCTTCTGGTCATTAGTGTAGGAGTGCACCGTGGTCATCATGCCTTCTTCAATGCCGAAATTGTCTTCCAGTACTTTGGCAAAGGGAGCCAGACAGTTGGTGGTGCAGGAGGCGTTGGAAATAATGTTGTCCTTTTTCGGATCATAGTTGTCCTCGTTAACGCCTAGTACGATAGTAATATCTTCTCCTTTGGCAGGAGCAGCAATCAGGACTTTTTTGGCTCCGTTGTCCAGGTGCGGCTGTACTTGTTCCCGGCTCTTGAATTTTCCGGTGGTTTCCAGTACTACATCCACGCCCAGTTCTCCCCAGGGAATATCCTTTGGTTCCGTAAAGCGGGTAAATTTGACTCTCTTTGTGCCAATCACCATGGTGTCGCCATCTACGGCCACATCTTGGTCAAAGGTGCCATGAATAGAATCATATTTCAGCAAATGGGCATAGGTATCGATCCCGGACCGGGCGTTTACCGCAACGACTTCAATTTCCGGATTTTTTACCGCAATCCGCAGAGCACAGCGCCCAATACGACCAAACCCGTTGATACCAATCTTTACCATAATCCATTCCTCCTTACAATTTTCCTCTAGAGTCCGAAGGGGACTCCAGATCATGAATGATTTCCCGGGCTGCGGCTTCATCCGTCACCAGGATGTCCTGCTGCCCGCTACGCAGTACGGCTAAAATTGCTTTTCCCTTGCTATGGCCTCCCCCTATGCCCATCACCGTATGGACGGACGCAAGATCATTGACCATCAGTCCCAAGGTATCCGTGCTGTGAACCACTTCGCCTTTGATATTAAAATATTGTCCCAGTGCCTCCCCCACTGCGCCATGTTGTTTCAGGCTTTCTGCGATTTTTTGTGCCACGCCTCGTTTGGCAGCCATTACGCCGGCCTGACCGATGCCATGCACCAGAATATCCGCACTTTTGATGGTTTCCACCACCTGCTTCACCCGGCTATCTTCTTCCAGAATTTTTCGGAGCACGGTTTCGCTTACGCTATCCGGCACATATAACTGCAGATACTTGCTTTTTAACCGACCGGCAAGAACCGTAGCCACCGTATTGGCCTGCAGCTCCATTTTGTCGCCCAGTCCACCACGGGCGGGGACAATCACCGCCAGGGGTTCACTACCATAGATATTTTCCGCCATGGCCGCCACGGTCGTACCGCCGGTCACAGCAACCACATGGGCCTTGTGATCGGACAGGAGTCGTAACAACAAGCCAGCTGTTACTCTCCCGATCTCCCGTACCACCACAGGATCTCGGTCGGCATCCCCAGGAAGGACCATGACCATTTGCAGGTGGAGCTTTTCCCGCAGAATCTGTTCCAGGCTGGATAACCGCTGCAGCCGGTTTACGTATTCCCGGAGTTCCTCCAGTAGTGTCATTCCTTCACCGGTAAGCCGCATCCCTGCCAGGGTAAAATCCAAAAGCCCGGCTTCTTTTAAGAAATCTACGTGTCCGCGCAGCGTCCGCTCACTGAGTTCCAGTTTTCTAGCCAGTGTCCGGCGGCCAATGGGGGCATCGTGGCTTACCTGCCGCAGAACTTTGTAGCGCTCCGTCAACATCTGCATCATTTCAGGAACCAGTTTTTTTTGTAAATTGATCACCCGATCTACGTTGATTGCTCCCACTTGCGTCCCCCATGGTACCAAATATGTCCCACATTATTCGAAAAAAATAAATATTTTACACAACTATTATACCATATTGGCAAAAAAGAAAAAACGTTATTTTATATTCTGTTGTTCTACGTAGGCTGCAAGTTTGGCATGGGGGCCTGCCAAGGGAAGGGCCTTCCACTGCTGGGGCGTAAAATAGGAACAAATCCCCAGGTACGGGCGTCCTCCCTGCATCCGGTAGGCAGTCATATGCCAGATCTGGTGGGTAAAAACATGTTTATGGGACCAGAGGATTTCTCCTGCTGCTCCCTGTAGGCTAGCTTCCAGCTGCGCCTTAGCTTCTTCCACCCCTTTTGCGGAAAGCGCCATAGGAAACTCCCACATGGAAGCCAGCATCCCCCTTTCCGGGCGGCGGTAGAATAAAAAACTCCCCTCATGGACAACAATCCCCACAGCGGCATAGAATACTTTCTGCGGGGCTTTCTTTTTCCGCAGAGGCAATACCTGCGTTAGGTTTTCGGCAAAGGCTCGGCACTGGTTGCGGAGCGGACACACTTCGCACCGAGGCGTTTTAGGGATACAAACATCCGCGCCCAAGTCCATCAGCGCTTCGTTAAAAGCCCCGGGCCGCTTTGCCGGTATAGTTTTTTCCGCCAACTTTGTAATTTTCTTTTTTCCCAAACTGCTCAATACATCTTCCCGCACGGCATATAACCGGGCAAGAACCCGCAGCAGGTTGCCGTCCACCGCCGGAACTTTTTGCCCAAATGCCAAGGAAGCGATCGCCCCGGCGGTATAGTCCCCAATGCCAGGCAGTTTGCGCAGCGCTGCCCTATCATGAGGCAAAATGCCACCATGCAGCAGCACGACTGTTTGGGCGGCACGGTGCAGATTCCGGGCCCTGCTGTAATAACCCAGTCCCTGCCAGGCTCGCAGTACATCTTCTTCCTGGGCCTGGGCCAAAGCTGTAATCGTGGGAAACTGTTCTATCCAGCGGGCAAAATAGGCCTTCACCGCTTCCGTCCGGGTCTGCTGGAGCATAATTTCCGAGACCCACACATGGTAGGGATTACGCGGATATTCGTCCCGCCAAGGAAGCTCCCGCCGGTTTTCGTCAAACCACAAAAGCAAAAGCGTCGGCCAGTTATTTTCCGGGATCAAGATGAACCTCCTGAAAAACCGAATGCAGGACATGCTCCCCATCAGAGGCAAAGGAAATAGTTCCCCGCAGCTGTGTTCCGGCTAATAGCTTGGGCAACCAGATTTTATCAGCTTCCCACATGGCTTCATAGGGCAGTCCGGCCAGGGAAAACCAGCAGGGTTCCATTTCCTCTGACACGGTAACAGTGCCAGACCACTTATGGGCAAAATACACCATGCCGCCATGAGACCAACTGGCATCCGAAGGCTGGTCAAAATACAGATCCGCCATGAGATACAGTGCTTCCGGTTGTACTATGATACCGCACTCTTCCCGCAATTCCCGTACCGCACATTGGCGCATGGTTTCTCCCATTTCAATTTTGCCCCCAAAGCCGTTCCATTTGCCCACGCCCATTCCTCGGCGTTTTCGTCCCAGAAGGACTTGTCCCTTTCCATCCAGAAGATACACCAGGGACGTATCACGCATCTTGTTTCCCTTCCGTCAGTGCTTTTACCAGTGCCATAAGAAAGGCAAAGCGGGGTGCCACGCTCTTTATTTCCCCATATTCTCCTAAAGAGTGTCCATTGCCGCCGACCGGCCCCATTCCGTCAATCGTTGGTACACCCAAGGCCGAAGTAAAGTTGCCGTCACTGCCACCGCCTGTGGACTGCCAGCCAAAGTGCAGGCCCTGTTTTTGGGCGATTTTGTCTGCTAAGGCGCAAAATGCCTTGGATTTTTCCGTAACGTGCATGGGAGGCCGCACCATGCCCCCCTCCAGGTCCACGGTAACCCGGGGATCAAAAGGCTGGGCTGCCATCTTTCTCAAAGCGGTGTCAACCCGCTCTCCTTCACTCTGTTCCACAATCCGGATATCAATCATACAGGAACATTCCGCCGCCACCACATTGGCGCCTGTACCACCATGGATTAACCCAATATTTACCGTGGTTCCGGCCGGTCTATCTTCCAAGGCAAGGATCGGTTCTCCCCAACGGATACATTCATTAATGGCGCTAGCCCCCTTGTCAGGGTTCACGCCAGCATGGGCAGCGATCCCGTGAAAAGTAATGACATATTTGCAGATGCCTTTTCTGGAATTGACCAGGTCCCCATTGGCACGGGCACTTTCCATAATCAGGGCGTGGGCTGCCTTTTTCGCTTCCCGTTCAATTACGGGGCGGGAAAACCGGGAGCCTATTTCCTCATCCGGATTAAACAGAAGGCACACATTGCCGCCCGCTTTTTCTGCTGCCATTTGTTCCGCCAGGTACACCATAAATAGATCCCCGCATTTCATATCCGAAGCACCGGGGCCCTTAAAAAGATCTCCCTCCAGGGAAAACGGCCGCTCTTTTGCCGTGCCCTGGGGAAACACGGTATCCATATGCCCTAACAGCAGCACATCATAGTGGTCAGGGCTCCCCCATACGGCTTTCAGACAGGGGCCGACTTCCGTCCCGATGGGGATCAGTTCCGTTTTCCAGCCGGCACGGTCCAACCGTTTTTTGATCCACGCCGCTACTTGTGCCGTGCCCTCTGGATAGCGGCTGAAAGAGTCCATATTCACCAGCTCTGCCAAATCCTTAAAATATTGTTCCGTATCCATGGATTTTCCATCCTTTCGAAAGAACCGCCCTCCGTCCGGCCCCTGCAGCAATCAAATTCCCACAGGAGCCGCCAAAGGGCGGTTTGTTATGACCGTTTCACCATCTGGCGCACCTGCTCCAGAAAGGCTTCCTGCTTTGCCAAGGCGTTCTCCGCCTGCGTCAGGTTAGCTGGTGCAAAATAAACCGTTCCGCCTGGTTTCATCTGGGCCAGCCGTGGCAGATCTGCCTGAATAACCTGTCCGATTTTTGCATAGCCGCCGGTGGTCTGCCGGTCCGCCATGAGGATAATAGGATTCCCATCCGCCGGCACCTGAATAGAGCCAAAAGAAACTGGTTCAGAAATCAGTTCCAGGTTGTCTTCCTTATACGGAAGTGTCACGCCACGCAGCCGATACCCCATCCGGTCGGACTGGGGTGTAATGGTATACGGACTGGTGAAAAATATCTGTAGCGTATCCGGGGTAAACCAGTCCGCCTGCAGCCCCTCCGTAACTCGGATGGGCTGCGTACTAAACAGGTCCTGATTGGGGACGGACCAGCCCATGCTGGCAAAAGGAGTCCCACTTTGCCGGGAAAGCTCTGCCGCAAATCGTTCCTGCTCTGGTGACAGCACACCGGTAGAAAGCTCCGTATTATCCTGCAAGGGTTCCCCATTCACGCCACCGATTTTGGCCCGCAGGTAGGTGCTCTTACTATCCATCACCATAGGCACAGCAAAACCGCCGGCTACCGTAAGATACCCTCTGGCACCTTCTGCTGCAAAGCCAAAGGACAAGGTGCTGTCTTTTTTAACATAGACGGCCCGGTTTCTGGGTACAGGTTTACCACCCAGTTTAGCACCCAGATCTGCACCAGTGAGGGCAAAGATCAACCCTGCCGGAACTTGCAGGAAGGGACCGCTCATGGTCATCTCCAGCGCCCCTTCACTTTCCTTGTTGCCCACCAGAATATTTCCCAGTTTCAGGCTGAACAAATCCATAGCGCCGCTAACCAGCACGCCATATTTCTGGAATCCGTAGCGGCCCGTATCCTGGAGTGTGGTGAGAGGCCCGCCTTTTTTTACCATAATTTTCATTGGGCTCCCCCTTCCTTCTCCTGCGCGGCCAGGGTTTCATATTCCTGGGGTGTAATGGCATAAAATTCCAATCGATCCCCTGCCTGGAGCAAGCTGGGATGTGCCAAATCCCAAGGGCGGAAAAGTGCCAGCGGCGTGCGTCCGATAAGCTGCCACCCCCCAGGGGTTTCCAGCGGATAAGCACCGGTCTGGGACCCGGCAATGCCTACAGAACCCACAGGGATCTTCAGCCGGGGCGTTTTTTTCCGGGGCGTGGCAATTTCCGCAGGCAGTCCCCCCACATAGGGGAATCCTGGGGCAAAGCCGATCATATACACCAGATAGTCCCCACCTGTATGGATTTTGACCACCTCATCCGGGGTCATGTGGTGATAAGCTGCCACTTCCTCCAGATCCGGGCCATACTCCTCGCCATAGCAGACAGGGATACGGATTTTATCACGGACCGTTTCCTGCTGGAAGGTAATGGTTTTCAAGATGTTTTCAACAATTTTGGAAACCACCCGATAGCCTTTGGATAGAACAGGGTCTTCCGGCAAAGATGCGTTTTTAGCTGCTTCCAACGTGTCATAGAAAATCGTAACACCGGTATAGGATGCTTCACATTCTAACATCCCAGGAAAAGGATGGGCTTCCAGTTCCGTCAGCAGTGCCCGGGCACATTGCAGGATGGCCGGTTCAATGGCATTGCCAAAGGAAACCATTATTCCCCCTTCCCCCACTGGGCGAATTTTGGCCTGTTGCAAATACATTTCTGCACTTTCCAAGATATAAGGCCTCCTTTACTTTTTTTTTATACGTAAATTGCAACTCCAAATTGAACAGTAGCAGAAATTAGGCTACCTGTATAGGT